>JAVKGW010000004.1 GCA_031460175.1 Armatimonadota bacterium
CCGTGGTCGAACGCGCGCTTCAGCGGCGCACCCTGGCGGCGGTGGCGGGCAAGGGATTGGGCAGGGACCGCAGGACGCAACGGGCCGTCTCCGCGGTGTGGCGGGTGCTAGACGGTACGGCCTCGCCCCCCGCGACTCGCTGAAGCTGGGTTGCTTCCAGTCTGCTCAAGTAGGTCTCTCCCCAGAAGGATCCCGCGGGCCGGGAGGAGAAATCAGAATCAGAGGGATCGGGACGGAGGTCTAGATGTCGGAGCTTGTCCGCGCTGCGGTACTCACCGGTCCGGGGGTACTCGAAATCCACAGGTTCCCCCGCCCGAAAATCGGGCCGGATGAGGGGCTCTTACGGATCGAGCGCTGCGGCATCTGCGGGAGTGACATCGAGATGATCCGGGGTGAGCACCCGCGGCCGCCCTGCATCCCGGGCCATGAGATCCTCGGCGTCATCGAGGAGGTGGGCGAGCGCGCGGCCCAGCGCTGGGGGGTGCAGGTCGGTGATCGGGTGGCGGTGGAGATCATCGTCCCGTGCCGCTTCTGTGAGCTGTGCCTGACCGGGCGCTACATGTTCTGTAGAAATCGGCCGGGCGGATACGGAGGGAACACGCCGATCACCCGCGACCCGCCCCTGTGGGGCGGGTACGCCGAGTATCTGTACTTACACCCGAACGCGATCCTCCACAAGGTGGACAAGACCTTGCCGGCGGACGTGGCGGTCATGTTCAACCCCCTGGGCGCCGGGGTTCGCTGGGTCCTCCACCTGGGCGGTGTCACGGCCGGAGACACGGTGCTGATCCTGGGGCCGGGGCAACGGGGGTTGATGGCGGTGATCGCCGCGAAGATGGGCGGTGCCGGCACGGTGATCGTGACAGGCCTGGCACGGGATGCCCACAAACTCGAACTGGCGAAGGAACTGGGCGCCGATTACGTGATCAATGTCGAGGAAGAGGACACAGTTCAGCGTGTGCGCGAAATCACGGACGGTGTGGGAGCCGACGTGGTCCTCGATGTGACGCCCATGGCGCATCAACCGGTGCTCGATGCCATCGAGTGCGTGCGCCACGGGGGGCGCGTGGTGCTCGCAGGCCTGAAGGGACGGAGGCCCATCCCGCTCGTCACGGACGCGATCATCGGCAAAGGTGCGACGGTGGTGGGTGCCTACAGTGTGGACGCACGCGCCTACATCGAGGCCATCAAGATCATTGAGTCGCGTCGGTTCCCTCTGGAGAAGCTCCACACGCACACCTTCGGCCTGGAAGAGGCCAGGTACGCGATCGACGTCCTTGCGGGCGACGTTCCAGGGGAGCAGGCGGTGCATGTGAGCATCGATCCGAGCAGATAGAAAATCGGAGTTCGGCGGACCCGCGGGTCTGCTCCTCCACCTTTCCTTCGAGGTACGCCACCCGCTCCTCGAGCGTCCCCTGCGCCATTCCAGCCCCCTGCACCTCTCGTCGACGGCTTACCTAATTGTTTGAATGCGAGCACACACGCGTCCGAAGGGAGAGGTGGGCTCCATCCCCACCTCGCGCCGCGCTCACCCGTCCGCCACCCTGGAGAGGACCACGACGCAGGGCTTCCCGTCCCGCTCCACCCGGGTTCCTCTTTCCACGCCTGCAGCAAGTGCACCAGGGCGTGCGCCGTCAGGTGCGCGCCGGGTCTCTCCGCGTGGAAGCGCAGGACAGGCACGATCTCTGGCCACCATGGGACGAGGCCGATCGCCAACAGCAGCGGAAAGGCCCCGTGAAAGGACAGCTGCTCCCGAGCGGGGATGCGCCGGTTCCAGAGCCAGATGCCCACCGTCGGCCAGAAAATGACCGGCAGCCACTTCACGAGCACGCCGACCGCAAGCAGGAAGCCCGCGCATGTGCACCTGCCGCGCAAAGAGGTATAGAAGGCTGCCAGGGTGGGCAGGACCATCAGCGTGTCGATGGTCCACGCACCGGTCACAAGGACGATCAGCGGGTTCAGGGAAAACGCTCGGGCCGCGTCTTCCCCCGCCACCCGCCACAGCAGCGCCGCGATCGCGACGTCCGAGATCCACAAGGGCACCTTGAACGCCACCAGCTTCGCCAGGGGCCAGTAAAGCAACGCCGGAAGCGGCGGGTACGCGCAGGACTCGTAGGCTGCCAGCCGCACGTCCGCCTCGATCCCCGAGAGGGCTCCGGCGACACCGGAAAGCGACCGGAACGTCCCGTAGGGCGACGCTCCCCTTGCCAGGTCCGCGAACATGTTGTAGAAGGTCTGCAGGTCCCAGGGGTAGTGGACACCGAGGAGCAACGCCCGCAGCGCCAGACCGGCCCAAAACCACGACGGAACTGCGTACAGCAGACCCCATCGGTCCTTCCGTATTCCCGGATCTCATCGGTGCGGCAGATATCGCTCCAGCCGCCGCACCATCCGTGCATCCGCGCTGTTTGGAGCCCGTTCGACAACGCAGGAGAAGGCATCTCTGGCCTCCCCGGTCCGCTCTGCCAGCATCAGGATCAGGCCTAGCCAGCAGGACGCCTGCAGGTCACAGGGCCGGCCAACCAGCATCTCACGGTACAGGGGGACAACCCGATGAATCTCACCGCGAGTCCGGATTACGCGTCCGGGATCTCCGGAGCGCCGCGCAAGCACCTCTGATTCTCCCAGGTAGGCCCGTAGCTCGCTGCTCATCCGCCGAGCCAACGCCGAGACGGGGTCGAATCCGCGGGCTCGCGTTCCCCACTCGAACATCGCGGTGGCTTGGTCGGGATTGTCCAGCACCAGCGCTACGAGACCCAATGCTGGGTAGGTCAACGCGTGGGCCCGACCAGAGATGGCCAGAGGTTCGCGCCGTGATTCCGGAGCATCGGTCCACCCGCTCGCCGGGCCTCCTCCCGATCAGCGCCTGGCCTTCACCGCGGCCCAGTACTCCCGGGCCACGCGGCTGATGGGCACGGGCGCCACCGTGGCCCGCACGGGCATGGGCTCGTGCCGTTCGATCCACGGTCCGCTCCGGGCCCCTCCTCCGTCCTCCCCCCAGATCACCACCACCTCGGTCCCCGGCTCCGCGTACGCGGCGTCCACCATCCCCAAGGAGAGCACCGCCCGCTCGTTCGCCACGTACCCCGTCCACTGGGAGATCCCGACGAGGTTCCCCCGTCCGTCCTCCACCCGGTCGTACTTCCACCGCGCGTACATGCTCACGGGGAGGTCCAGGTGCTTTGCCGGCGTTCCGTCCGCCAATAGACTCCGCCGCATGAGTTCCAGCACGTCCTCCGCCCTCCACACCAGGGTCACCTTCTGGCGGTGCGGCTTCTGTGCCAACCGCTCCAGCGCCTCCCGTCCGACGAAGTCGTGGTCGAACTTCACGATGCGCCCGTAACCCAGGTCGTAGGGCGTGAGGTAGTAGTCCTCGATGTTGGGGGAGTAGAAGCTCCCCCCGATGGCCCCCGTGGCCTCCGGGGCGGTGGTCGGCAGCCACTCCCGATACGGCCGGAGCGCCTCCCCCGTGTAGACGGCAGGCATGGGCCCCGCGATCCACCCGGATTCCAGGGCGTTGGTGAAGTATGCGAGGGAACCGATGCGCCGCAGCCCGAACTCCCTCCCCGCTTCCAGAATGGCCTGCAGCACCCGCTCCCGGTCCTCCCACGGACCACTCAGCTCAAACCCCGGGGAGCCCGTCATGCTGTGCCGCAGGACCCAGACCTGACACCCCGCGATGGGCAGCGTGGTGAAGTGGAAGAACTTGATCTCCGGCAGCGGTCCGCCCACCAGCTTCTCCATGAGCGGCGTGGCCTTCGGCCCCTCCAGCTCGAACCGGTACAGGGTCCGCCGTCCCGTGGGGTTGTCCGAGAACAGCGGGTCCCGCTCGACGGTCACCCGGTACCCTTCCGCCTGCGCGTGGTATTGGACCCAGTTCATGGTGGTGTCCACCCCCACCAGCACGAAGGTCTCCGGCGCCAGGTAGTACAGCACGGCATCTCCGATGAAGTATCCGTCCGGAGAACACGCGATGAACTGCTTGGCCCGCCCCGGCACATACCCCTGAAAACTGTTGACCGCCAGTCGCTCCAGGAAGCGGAAGGCGTCCGGTCCCCGAACCCAGAGGTTCGTCATGTGAAAGGACTGGTCCGACAGCCCCACGGACTCCCACCACGACCGCTGCTCGTCCCGCCAGTTCGTGAACTCCGGGGAGACGTAGGGGGAGGGCATGGCGTAGGAGATGAACCGGTAAAGGGCTCCCTTGGGGTTGCGGAAGAGGTAATCCACGAGGTTCGGCACCGAGTCCACCAGCTCCTGCAGGTTCCGTGGTTTCCGAGATCCCGTCATGGTCCGCCTCCCCGTGGCTTGAGATGTCCGATCCGGAATTGTACGGGTCCGACCCTCGTCCGGGAAGAGCGCGGTGGCGGGAAACGCACCGATCTACCGCCAACCCCGCCGATCCCGGAGGGCGGTTTGGATCCCCGCGGCCCGGGCGAGCTCCCGGTGGATGCGGCCGGTGCGTTCCACCTGCCCTTTGGCGGGGAAGCGTTCGTAGAAGCCGTCCGTCCGGAACATCCGCCGCAGCTCCGCCCACGGTTGCAGCCGCTCCTCCCACCGGTCCACCCGGCCTTCCTCCGGCTCCGCGTCCTCCGCGGCCAGGTCCGCGCAGGCCCGGATCATGGCCTTGAGGGTCACGGGCCGGGTCACCATGTAATTGGGGTTGCCCCAGGCTTCCCCCCATACCCGCTCCGCGGCCTTGAGGAAGTCCCGCAGGACACCGTAGTAATCCTGCGGCTGGAGGCCGCGCTCCTGGATCTGCGGCCAGGTGAGTCGCACCCACCGGTGCAGCTCGTTGAAGAGCTCCGCCTGCAGGATCCACTTCTCCTGCCGGCTGCGGCCGCCCGGCCGGTTGATCCGGTAGCGGAGGGGGCTACTGGGCTCCTCGTACAGCATCCGGACGACCCGGGCCGCGAACTTCTTCTCCGGAGTGGCCTGCCACCACGTCACCCGCTCGTAGAGCTCCACCAGGTGGCTCTTGTTGATGCGGGTGGGGGTGGCGTTGATGATGACGAACATCTCCGCGGCGAAGTCCTCGCTGCGACCGTCGAAGATGACGCAGGGCACGTAGATGGTCCTGGCCTCCTCCGGCCGCTCCCGCCGGTAGAACTCCAGGGCCGCGAGCCGGTGCTGGCCGTCGATGATGAGGTACTTTCCGAGCGGTTCCTGCAGGTCCCCGACGGTCTCGTACCGGTCCAGGGGCTCGAAGTGCAGGTGCTCGGGGGTGAAGAGGAGGATGGTACCGGGAATCGGGGGCTGCTCGCCCGCGGTCTCGTAGAAGTTCTTGATGTCCCGGACCTTGCGACGCGACAGCGCCCGCTGGAAGGCGCGGTCGCTGCGCTCGATGCGGGCGATGAACTGGGCGATCTCGTCCCCCTCCGGGACGGGCTCCGGCGCGATCTGCTCCCCCTCCCCGTAGTACCGGCTCATGAACCGGACCCGGCTCAGCAGATCCTCCGCGGGGTACGCCACGAAGTAGAAGACCCCGTCCTTCTGGCGGATCTGGGTCGCCAGCATGTCGCTCCCCCTCCTTCAGTTCCATTACACCGTCCGCAGCCCCCGCTCCTAGTCCGTGACCACCCGGACCCGGGAGCCCTCGGGTCGCTTCTCCACCACCACCCGGGTCGGCAGACGCGCGGAGAGCTCCTGGAGGTGGGTGACGATGCCCACCATCCGGCCGCCCGTCTGGAGGGCCTCGATGGCGCAGGCCACGTGATCCAGGGTCTCGGGGTCCAGGGTCCCGAAGCCCTCGTCGATGAAGAGGCTGTGGAGGGCCACGGCCCCGCTCGACCGTTGCACCTGCTCGCTGAGCTCCAGGGCGAGGCTCAGGGAGGCCAGGAAGGTCTCCCCGCCGCTCAGGGTGTCCGCACTGCGGCGCTCCCCCGCGTTGTCGTGGTCCACCACCGCGAACGACCCGTCCTCGCCGTATTCGAGGGTGTAGCGGTGGCTGAACCGCAGGAGACGCACGGAGGCTCCGGCCACCAGCTCCCGGAAGGTTTCCTCCAGCACGAACTCCTGGAAGTGCTCGCTGCGCAGGTCGTCCGCCAGTTGCCGGATGAGGGTGTACTCGGCCTCCAGCTGGGCCCGCTCCTTCCGCAGCCGTTCCGCCCGCTCCACCCGCTCCCGCAGCTGCACGAGGTTCTGCTCCGCGGCGGCCACCCGCTCCACCGCTTCCCGGTAGGCGGCCTCCAGGGACTCCCGCTCCTTGCGGGCCCGCTGCAGGGCTTCCTCCGTCACCGCCTCCTCCCCCAGCTCCCGCTCCAGCCGTCGGAGCTGCTGCCGGACGCTCCGGCGCTCCGCCTCGTAGGTCTCCACGAGCTGCCGGAGCCGCTCCCCCTCCGCCTCCGCGAGCGCCGCCTCCCGCACCGCCTCCAGATCCCGAAAGCCCGCCTTACGGGCCGCGGCCTCCGCCTGAGCCTTCTGCTCCTCCGCCTCCTGCTGGGCACGCCGCGCGGTCTGCTCCGCCTCCTGGAGCCGGACGGCCAGCTGGTCGGCCTCCGCCTCGGCCCGGGTGGCGGCCTCGCGGGCCTGTGCGAGGGCCGCGAGGAGCCCCTCCGCTTCCCGCTCCAGGGCATCCCGCTCCGCCAAGGGATCCTCCGCGTCCGTCACCTCCCGGACGCGGCGCTCGTACCCCCGCACCACTTCCTCCTCCGCGGCGAGCCGGAGCCGGACCTCCTCGCGTTCCCCCTGCAGCCGGATCAGCCGATCTTCCAGATGGCGGGCGCGCTCCTGCGCGGCCAGCAGTTCCCTCCGTCTCGCCTCCAGGTGCTCTTTCGCCCGTGCGTGCTGCCGCCGCTTGTCCCGCACGCGCCGCAGGGCCTCGCGGATCCGCTCCTCGATGGTCTTGCCCGGCTCGCCGGCCACGTGCGGGCCTACCCGCTCCTCCAGTTCTTCCGCCCACGCATGGACCTG
Organism: Armatimonadota bacterium; assembly: GCA_031460175.1. Lineage (NCBI taxonomy): Bacteria > Bacillati > Candidatus Sysuimicrobiota > Candidatus Sysuimicrobiia > Candidatus Sysuimicrobiales > Candidatus Sysuimicrobiaceae > Candidatus Sysuimicrobium > Candidatus Sysuimicrobium tengchongense. The sequence continues at coordinate 6,913 of JAVKGW010000004.1, forward strand.
CTCGCGGAGCTCCAGGCAGCGTTCCCGGGCCTGCTGGGCCCCACGGGCCTTCTCCTCTGCCGCGGCCCTCGCCGCCGCGTGCACGGCCGCGGCCCGCTCCAGATCCTGCCTCGCCTGTTCCAGATCCTGCCGGGCCCGGCGGGCCTCGTCTTCCAACCGCTCCAGCTCCGGAAGGGGGGGCTGCGGAGGCAACCGGACCACGGGTTGGGCGCAAACCGGACACGGTTCCCCCGGTCGGAGCCGGGCCCGCAGGGCGTGCGCGGCGTGGTGCATGCGGACCTCCTGCACCTGCCGATCCCATGCCTCCGCCCGCTCTGCGGCCCGGCGGAGGGCATCCTGGGCCTGCGCGGTGGCCCGCTCCGCCTCCACCTGCTTCTCGTGGGCCCTCCGGGCCTCGGTCTCCAGGGCTTCCGCCTCGCGGGCCATCCGCTCGAGCTCCGCCCGGGCCTGCCTCAACTCCGCGGCCCGCTCCGAGACCTCCTCCAGCAACCGGTCCACGGACTCCTCGTACCCGAGGATCCGCAAGCTCTCCTCCGCCGCCTCCACCTCGGCCCGGATCCCCCGAACCGTTGCCTCCAGCCGCTCCAACTCCGACCGGGTCCGGGTCACCTCCGCCTCGAGCCCCTCCAGGTGGCTCCGGTGCGCCTCGAGCCGGCTTCTGGCCGCGGCACAGGCCTCCACGATTCCCCGGAGCTCGTCCAGGGCGCGGATCCGTGCCCGCAGGGCCGGGATGCGCCGGGCCTCTTCCTCCGCCCGGGCCAGGTCCCTCCGGGCCTGTTCCCACACCCGGCGCGCCTGCTCCAGTTCCTCCCGCACCGCCTCCGCCCGCCTCGTGGCGAGGAGGGCCTGCTCCAGGGCCCACTCCGCGCCCGCAAGCTGCGGCAGAACCTCCTTGGCCCGCTCCGCCCGCCTCAGGCGCTCCGCGGCTCGGCGGACCTCCTTCTCCTGCGCGTCCAGGGCCCGCTCCCGCTCCCGGAGGGTCTCGAGCTCCGCGGTCTTCCGGCGGAGCTCTACCAGGACCTCCAGCCGCCGCTCCAGCTCGCGGAGTTGGAGGCCGAGGTCGTCCCGCGCTCTCCGGAGTCTCCCCACCTCCTCCTCCGCGGCCCGCAGGGCCTGCGGGGTGGCGTCCGCGTACTCCTCACACAGGCGCAGTAGCCCCCGCCAACTGCCCTCCAGGGCCTGGCGCTCCTCCTGGGCCAGCTGCCGCATCCGCTCGTAGACCTGCAACCGCAGGAGGTTGCGGAGGATCTCCCGGCGCTCCCCGGGAGGGCTCTTGAGGAAGGTGGCGAACTCCCCCTGGGGCAGCACCACGGCCTGGGTGAAGGCCTCATATGGGAGGCCCAGGAGGTCCTGGACGGCCCGATCCACCTCCCGGACCCCGCTCGCCAGCACCCGGGCGCCGCCGTCCAGGATCTCTTCCAGGATCGCCTGAGCGGGGCCGCCCCGCCGTCCCACCCGCCCCACCCGGAAGCGGCGGTCCAGCACCCGGAACTCCAGGACCACGGACATCCGGTCCCGGCCCAGGGAGATGAGCTCCGCATACCGGCGGCTCACCCGCGGGATGCGGCCGTAGAGGGCGAAGATCATGGCATCCAGCAGGCTCGTCTTGCCCGCGCCGGTGGGCCCCGTGATGGCGAAGAGGTCCAGGGAGGCGAAGTCGAGGGTCTGTCCCTCCTTGAAGCAGGTGAAGCCCTCCAGCAGCAGTTTCAGCGGCCGCATGCGGCTTCCTCCGCCCGTTCCCGGAACCGCTCGAAGGCGGCCACCAGTGCCTCCGAGGGCTCCGCGCCGTACCGGGCGCGGTGGAACAACCGGTAGAGCTCCAGGGGGCTCAGGTGCCGGCGCTCCGGGGTCGAGGGCGCGGGCTTTGCCTCCGGGAGCTCCACCCGCACCGCCACCGCCTCCGGCAGGACCCGCCGCACCTTGGTCCCGATGTCGGGGTCCGGCGCGGCGAGCGGCACGGTGACCCGGATCCACCCCCTTCCCCGGAGATCCGAAGCCCGGCGCTCCAATTCCTCCAGGGTGCACCGCACGTCCAGGAGCGGTTTCCCGCCCCGGTACGGGATTCTCTCCGTTCGCACGGGCCGGCCGGGAACCGCCTCCGGGATGAAGACGAAGGACTTCTCCTCGCCCGCCTCGTTGAAGTCCAGCTGCAGCACCGAGCCCGCGTACTCCGCGGGGGCGGGGGAAGCAGGGACCCGCTGGGGGCGGTGCACGTGGCCCAGGGCCACGTAGTGGGCCTGAGGGGGGAGGGCCTGAGGGGTCGCGGCCCAGGCCTCGCCCACGTGGACCTCCCGTTCGGACCCCGAGAGCACCGCGCCTTCCACGAAGGTATGAGCCACGAGGAGGTTCACCGCGTCCGCCCGGAATCGCCTCCCCAGGTGATCCACCATCCGCTGGAGGTGGTGGGCATACCGCTGGTGGGCCTCGGTGTCCGTCCCCGCGAGGTCCAGGGCCCGCACGAAGGCGCCGACCGGGGCAAAGGGGATGGCGGCCACCACCGCCCGCTCCCCGGACCGGGTTCCGAGCTCCAGCACCCCCCCTTCCTCGGCCCGAAGAGGCCTGCCCACGGCCCGGACGTTGACGAGCTCCGCCAGGGTTCCCCACGCCTGCAGCCGCACGGGACTGTCGTGGTTCCCCGCCACCACCACGGTCTGCACCCCGGCGGTCCCGATGCGTTTGAAGAACTCGAACACCACCCGCTCCGCCTCCGCGGGCGGGAGGGGGGAATCGAAGACGTCCCCGGACATGAGGAGCACATCCACCCGCTCCCGCTCGAGGAAGTCCGCGAGGTCCTCCAGGGCGGTGGCGAGCTCCGGGAGCCGGTTCACCTGCCGCCAGAGCCGGCCCGCGTGCCAGTCGCTGGTGTGGACGATGCGCATGGCTAGAGGCGGGCGAAGGGATCCTCGTCCTCCGGCAGGGCGGCCTCGCTCCGCCGGGTGGCCCAGGCAGGGAAGGGGAAGCGCAGGAGCAAGGGGGTAGGGATGTCGGGCTGGGAGACGATCATGGTGCCGGGCTGCAAGAGCTGCGCCCGCAGCCGGGCGGTGCGCGTGAGCCATCCGTACTCTCCCCGCTCCGCCTCCGCGGGATCCAGCCGGCCCACCACCTTGAGGGCAGCATTCGCGAGGATCCGACGCTCCACCTCGCTCGCGGTCTGCTGACACCCGAACAGGGAAACCCCCAGGGATCGCCCCCGCTCCGCGATGTCCAGAAGCACGTCCCGGATGGGGCTGCTGCCCTCCCGGGGCGCGTACTTGTTGAGCTCGTCCAGGACCACGAACACGAGCGGCCGGGAAGTCCCCCGCCGCTCCTTTTCCTCCATCATGCGCTTGAGGAGCACCCCCACCACGAACATCTGGGCCTGGCCGGAGAGGGTGTGCAGGTCCACCACGGTGACCTGCTGTGCCTGCCAGTCAATGCGCCATCCCACCGCGTCCAGGTCCCCCCGCACGAGGTGACCCATGCGATCCGCGGCGGCGTGGAGGCGCCGGCGGAAGGCGTCCAGGGTGCCGGGAGCCGCCTGAACCCAGCCCTCCACCAAAGCATTCAGGTGGTCCACGAACTCCCAGAAGGTGGTGATGCGGCGGCCATCCACGGTGAGGCCGGGGTCTTCGGGATCGCCCTGCTCCGCCATGCGGCGGAGTTGGTTCTCCACCCGGGCCACCACGAAGGAGATCTGGGCCCGGGCATCCTCCGCCTCCGCAAAGCAGAACCGCAGCAGCCCTTCCCGACAGAACTCCCGGAGGGTCCAGAGGTACGGCCGGACACCGGTGCTCCGGCTTCCCACGTCCGGGACGGGAACCCGGGAGTGCCGTTTGGCGGGGGCGTAGAAGGCCACGCTGCGGAAGGGGCCCGCGGGCAGGCCCAGACGCGCGTATTCCGCCCGGGTTCCCTCATCCAGCCGGGCGTTGGGCTGATCCAGCCACAGGAGGTCTTCCCCCTTCACGTTGAAGACGAGGGCCTTCGCGTTGGTGGCGTCCGTGCCGAGGGCGCCGGAGTGGAAGAGGGCGTAGAGGAGGAAGGTGGCGTAGCTGGTCTTCGTGGCGACCCCCGAGACCCCGCTGATGGAGACGTGGGCTCCCCGGGTCCCGTCCAAGAACTCCAGGTTGGCGTAGACGGGTTCCCCGGTCCGGGTGAGGCCGATGGGGATCCTGCGGGCGAAAGTGTCGAAGTACAGGGCCCGCTGGAACTCCTCCCCCCGCACCACCCAGGCCCGGTCCCCGGGAGAGGGCGGGACGAACACCTCTGGGTCGATGCGGGTGACCTGCACGTGGGCCGCGTACGAGACGTCCGCGGGCAGGGTCCCGTCCGTGACCCGGAAGGCGTCGTTGTCGTAATAGGTGCCCTCGTAGCGCTTGCGGACCTGATCCACCACCCCGTAGAACCGCACCCGTTGCCCGTCGGGAAGCGCGGTCTCCGCCACCACGAGATCGTCCAGCTGCACCACTCCGCCTTCCTGCACGCCGAGCCAGAACTCCAAGGGGGTGGCGTCCAGGGTTCCCAGGACGACCCCGCCGCCCGGGGTTCCCACCTCAGGGGATTGGACGGACGGCCGAATCCTCGTCTCCACGGGAACGCACCTCCCGAACGATGAGGGCTTGGATGTGCCGCCGGAGCAGGAGGCGATCCCCGAGCCGCCGGCGAAGCTGCGCCTCGAGGGCGCCGACGGGGGCCAGGTTCTGGGGGGCCCGCGGATCCGTGCCCCGGGACCGCACGAACCGCGGGAGGGCCCAGGCGGTGGCGTCCGCCAGGCGCCTTGCGGTCTCCAGCCCCACCGTCTCCGAGACCTCGAGCCGCACGATGCCGGAGAACGGGGGATCGCCCGCGGCCGGGGGGGTCAGCCGCAGGAACCACGAGTAGCGGGCAAACCGGCGGGCGCTGTGGAGACCGAAGAGGGGCGTGCGGGCGCCCGTGGGGAGATCGCGCAGGATCTGGAGGCTCTTCGGGGCGGTGAGGTAGAAGCGGGAGATGTGCTTGATGAAGCCCACCGCAGCCCCCCGCACGGGATCCGCGAAGGTGAGAGGGCCGTCCACCACCACCAGGGTGCGGTCCGCGTCCGCGAGCTCACGGGCGAGCCGCTCCTCCGCAAGCCGCATCTCCTCCTGCAGTTTCTGAAGGGGCGCTTCCGAATCCCGCTTCCCGATGCTCACCGGCCGGTAGACGGCCCCCGGCATCACGGGAACCGGTTCGTCCAAGGACTTCCCGCCCCCCACCACGAGGATCCGATCCACCAGCGAAGGGCCGAACTGGGCAACCCCGTCCCGCACGGAAACGCTCCCCGCGGCGAAGCTCCCGAAAGCCCCGTACGCCACCGGCTCCCCTTCCACCACCACCCGGGCATCGAGGCGCCGGACCCCATCCACGAAATAGATGCGGTCCGGAAGGAAGGGGTCCGTGGGGGATATGGGACGCCATGCCTCCTCCGGCAGCTCCACGTCCGGGAGCACGTCGGGTTTCTGCCCCTCCGGCTCCTCCTCCGCGGAGAGCTCCGGGCCGTAGTCCGCGTCCCACGGATCCAGGCGAATCCTCAGTCCCCCGAACATCCGGCCCCCGTACACGGAATTATGCCGAACCCGTGTTCGAATCGCAAGATTTTTTTGCGGCCGCGGGTTCCACCTCACCGGTGTTCGGGCCGAGAGAGGAGGTCTCCTGCCGGTGGGCGGGTTAAAGGCGGCCGAGCAGGAGGCCCAGGGCCCCCACCGCGACCAACGTGACGGCGGCCAAGGCGTCGTGGGAGGTGTAGCGCAGTTGCCGCATGCGGGTGCGCCCTTCCCCGCCCCGGTAGCCCCGGGCTTCCATGGCGAGGGCGAGCTCCTCCGCCCGGCGGAAGGCGCCCACGAAAAGCGGAACCAGCACGGGCAGCAGGGCCCGGGCCCGCCGGAGGGGCCCTCCGGACTCGAAGTCCGCGCCCCGGCTCATCTGGGCCTTGATGATCTTCTCCGTCTCCTCCACGAGGGTGGGGATGAACCGGAGGGCGATGGTCATCATCATGGCGAGCTCGTGCGCGGGAACTCCGATCCGCCGGAAGGGGTTCAGCAGGTGCTCCAGGGCGTCCGCGATGGCCACGGGGGAGGTGGTGTAGGTGAGTAGGGAAGTGCCCACGATGAGGAGGACCAGGCGTGCGGTAACGAACAGTCCCTGGAGAAGTCCCTCGCGGGTGGCCACGAGGGGGCCCATCCGGACCAGCACCGTCCCTCCCTCCGGGGTTCCGAAGAAGAGCTGCAGCAGGAGGGCGAGGAGGAGCAGGAAGAGAACCGGGCGCAGGCTCCGGAGCGCGAACCCGATGGGGATGTGGGCGAGGGCGAAGGTGATCCCGAGAAACGCGGCGAACACCGCGAATCCCCCAAACCCCCGCACGAGGAACAGGATCACCATGAAGGCGGCGGTGGCCAGGATCTTGGTGCGGGGATCGAGCCGGTGCACGGGGGAGTCCCGGGGGATGTACTGACCGATGGAGAGGGAACGCAGGAGCTCCACAAATCAGCTCCGAAGGGCTCGCACGATCTCCGCGCAGGCCTCCTCCACGGTGAGGCGGTCCGTGCGCACGGGCAGGCCCGCCGCCCGTAGGCGCAGGAGCACGTCCGTGACCCGGGGCACGTCCAGGCCGATTTCCCGCAGGCGTGCGGCTTCGCGGAAGGCTTCCCGCACGGGCGCGTCCAGGTACACCTGCCCATGGTGAAGCACCACCACCCGTTCGCATATGCGGGCCACCTCGTCCATGCGGTGGGAGATCAGGACCAGGGTGAGATCCGGGCGCTCCCCGCGGAGCCTCCGGACGAGCTCCCACAGGGCCCGGCGGCCCTGGGGATCCAGGCCCGCGGTGGGCTCGTCCAGGATGAGGACCTCCGGCCGCATGGCCAGGACCCCCGCGATGGCCACCCGCCGCATCTCGCCTCCGGAGAGGGAGAAGGGCGACCGATGCCTGAACTTCTCCGGCGCAAGGCCCACGAGGCTCAGGGCCTCCTCCACCCGCTCCGCCACCTCCTCGGGGCCCAGACCCAGGTTGCGGGGGCCGAAGGCCACATCCTCGAACACGGTCTCCTCGAAGAGCTGGTGCTCGGGATACTGGAACACGAGCCCGATGCGCTGCCGGATCCGTTTTCGGTCCACCCCGCGGCCGCCGAGTTCCACGCCCCCCACCCAGACCCGGCCGCCCGTGGGCCGCAACAGGCCCGCGAAGATCTGCACCAGGGTGGACTTACCCGAGCCCGTGGGCCCCAGGATGCCCACGGATTCCCCCCGGTAGATGGAGAGGGTCACGCCCCGCAAGGCCACGGAGGCAAGCGGCGTGCCCGCCAGGTAGACGTGGGTGAGATCCTGACACGCGAGGAGCGGACCGCCGTTCACCGCACTCCCTCCCGGACCCGGAGGATCTCCCGACTCAGGGCCTCGGAGGTGAGGGGCAGGGAGGGAAACCGAACCCCGTGCCGGCGCAGACAGTGGGCGAGGGAGACGATCTCCGGGAGATCCAGGCCCAGGTCCCGCACCTGCTCGGGTCTGCTGAACACCTCTCCCGGAGGCCCGTCCATGGCGATCCGGCCCCGGGAGAGCACCACCACCCGCTCCGCGAGGGCGGCCTCGTCCATGTCGTGGGTGATGAGGAGGACGGTGATGCGTTCCTCCCGCAGGCGTTGCACGGTCTCCAACACCTCCCGGCGGCCCTGGGGGTCCAGCATGGTGGTGGCCTCGTCCAGGACCAGGACCTCTGGCCGCATGGCCAGGACCCCCGCGATGGCCACCCGCTGCTTCTGGCCTCCGGACAGGAGGTGCGGCTCCCGGTGGCGGTATTCCTCCATGCCCACCACCCTCAGCGCCCACTCCACCCGCCGCGCGATCTCCTCGGGGGGAAGCCCGAGGTTCTCGGGACCGAAGGCCACGTCCTCCTCCACCACCGTGGCCACGATCTGGTTGTCGGGGTTCTGGAAGACCATGCCCACCCGCCGCCGGATCTCCCAGAGGTGACGGGGATCCCGGGTGTCCATCCCCGCCACCCACACCTCCCCCTCCGTGGGCAGGAGGAGGGCGTTCAGCAGCCGGGCCAGGGTGGACTTCCCGGAGCCGTTCGCGCCCACCAGGGCCACGAACTCCCCGGACCGGATGGTGAGCTGCACATGGTCGAGGGCCCGGACCTCTTCGGGCGTTCCCTTCCGGTAGACGTAGGAGACGTCGCGCAGCTCGATGAGAACGTCCCCCGGGTCCGCCACCGCAAGCTACTTCTCCAGCAGCTCCAGGTAGGCCATGGGCGCCGCATCCCCCCTGCGGGGCAGATCCTTGACGATGCGGGTATATCCGCCTCGCCCCCGCTCGTAGCGGGGAGCGATCTCCCGGAAGAGCTTGCGCAGGACCTCCTTGTCCTGGACGAGGCGGGCCGCCTGCCGCCGGCTGTGGAGGGTCCCTTCCTGGGCGAGGGCGATGAGCCGATCGGCGATCTTCTTCGCCTCCTTCGCCTTCGCCTCCGTGGTGTGGATGCGGCCGTGCCGGAAGAGGGCGGTCACGAGGGCCCGAAACAGGGCCAGCCGCTCCCCCGTGTCCCGACCCAGCTTGCGTCCCTTCACGCCCGTGCCCATGACCGCCTCCTACGCCCGGGCCTCCTCGCCCTTCTTGCGCAGGGACAGGCCCAGCTTCGCCAGTTTCTCCACAACCTCGTCCAGGGACTTCTTCCCGAAGTTCTTCACGCTCATGATCTCCTCTTCCGTGCGCTGGATGAGGTCCCCCACGGTGTGGATGTTGGCCCGCTTGAGGCAGTTGTAGGGCCGGACGGAGAGGTCCAGCTCCTCGATGGGCATGTTGAGGAGCTTCTGGAGCTCGGGATCCCGCACCGCGCCCTCCTGCACCGCTCCCTGCTCCGTCATGCCGCCGATGAGGCGGAAGTGGTCAATGAGGATGCGGGTGGCCTCCGTGATGGCCTCGTCGGGGCGCACGGCCCCGTTGGTCCAGACCTCCAACACCAGCCGCTCCATCTCCGCGCCGTGGGAGACCCGGGCATCCTCCACCAGGAAGTTCGCCTTCTGCACGGGAGAGAAGACGGAGTCCACGGGGATGACGCCGATCACATGCTCGCTGCGACGGTGTTTCTCCGCGGGCACATAGCCCTTGCCCCGCTCCACCACCACCTCCATGGCCAGCCGGGCGTCCTTTCGGTCAATGGTGGCAATCACGAGGTCCGGGTTCAGGATCTCCACCTCCGCATCGGGTTGGAAGTCCCGGGCCGTCACCTCCCGCTTGCCGCGGGCCTCCAGACGCAACAGCTTCGGCTTGTCCGTGTGCAGCCGGATGGCCAGCTCCTTGAGGTTGAGGACGATCTGGGTGACGTCCTCCACCACTCCCGGAATGGTGCTGAACTCGTGCAGGACCCCCTCGATCTTGACGGACGTCACCGCGGCGCCCGGGATGGAGCTCAGGAGGACCCGGCGGAGGGCGTTCCCCAGGGTGGTGCCGAACCCCCGCTCGAGAGGCTCCACCACCAGCCGGGCGTAGGTATCGGAGAGCTCCACGTACTCCACCCGCGGCTTGGTGAGTTCCCAAAGACCGAACACGCTCACACCACCACCTCCCCTATCGCGAGTAGAACTCGACCACCAGCTGCTCCTGAACCGGGACGTCGATCTCTTCCCGGCTGGGGAGCGCCAGGACCCGACCCGTGGCCGTCTCCGGATCGAACTCCAGCCAGGAGGGAGGGCGGGTGGAATGGGATTCCAGGAGCACCCGCGTGCGCTCGTTGCGCCGGCCCCGCTCCGTGAGCCCGACGGTCTGCCCGGGCCTGAGCTGGTAGGAGGGGATGGTGACCTTGCGGCCGTCCACCGCGATGTGGCCGTGGACGACCATCTGCCGGGCCTCCTTGCGGGAGCTCGCCAGCCCCAGGCGGTAGACCACGTTATCGAGACGCGTCTCCAACAGCTGCAGCAGCCGGGTGCCGGTCACGCCCTTGGCCTTCGCGGCCTCCTCGAAGTACCGCCGGAACTGCCGCTCGTAGATCCCGTAGATGCGGCGCAGCTTCTGCTTCTCACGCAGCCGAAGCCCGTACTCCGAGGCCTTCCGCCGCACGCTCCCCGCGTGCATCCCGGGCGGGTATGGCCGCTTGACGAGGGGGCACTTGTCCGTATAGCACTTCTCGCCCTTGAGGTAGAGCTTCACGCCTTCCCGCCGGCACAGCCGGCACACCGAGCCCGTGTAGCGTCCCATCCGTGCGATCCTCCTTTCCTACACCCGCCGGCGCTTGGGAGGCCGGCACCCGTTGTGGGGGACCGGGGTCACGTCCTTGATGAGGCTGATGTCCAGCCCCGCGCTCTGCAGGGACCGGATGGCCGCCTCCCTGCCCGGTCCCGGTCCCTTCACGTACACCTCCACGGTCCGCACCCCGTGCTCCATGGCCTTCCGGGCCGCGGCCTCCGCGGCGAGCCCCGCGGCGTACGGGGTCCCCTTCCGGGACCCCTTGAACCCCTGGGTGCCCGCGCTCGCCCAGGCCAGCACGTTGCCGTGGGGATCCGTGATGGTCACGATGGTGTTGTTGAAGGTGGACTGGATGTGGGCGTGCGCGAGCGGGACGTTCTTCCGCTCCCGACGCCGCCGGGTTCCCTTGCGCGCCATACTCCCTCCTTACTTCTTGGCCTTCGCCCGCCGACCGGTCCCCACCGTCTTGCGGGGGCCCTTGCGGGTGCGGGCGTTGGTACGGGTGCGTTGCCCCCGCACGGGAAGTCCCAGTTTGTGGCGTAGGCCCCGGTAGGACCCGATCTCGATGAGGCGCCGGATGTTCATGGCCACCTCCCGGCGGAGGTCCCCCTCCACCCGGTAGTTCCGTTCCACGAACTCCCGGATCCGGGAGACCTCCTCCTCCGTGAGGTCCCGCACCCGTACGCCCGGACGGATCCCCGTGTGCACCAGGACCTCGTAGGCCCGGGACCGACCGATGCCGTAGATGTGGGTCAGGGCGATCTCCACGGGTTTCTCCCGCGGAAGGTCCACCCCCGCGATCCGTGCCATCTCCCCCTCCCTAGCCCTGCTTTTGCCGGTGCTTGGGGTTCTCGCAGATCACCCGGATCCGCCCGTGGCGGCGGATGATCTTGCATTTCTCGCACATCCGGCGCACCGAGCTCCGAACCTTCATCCCTTTCCCTCCCTCTTACCGGGGACCTCCCCGCGGAAAGACGCTTACCGATACCGGTACGTGATCCGGCCCCGGGTCGGATCGTAGGGACTCAGCTCCACCTTCACCCGGTCCCCGGGGGAGATGCGAATGAAGTGGATCCGCATCTTCCCGGAGATGTGGGCCAGGACCCGGTGGCCCGTGTCCAGCTCCACCCGGAACATGGCGTTCGGGAGGACCTCCACCACGGTCCCCTCGACCTCGATGACGTCCTTCTTTGCGGACATCCCTCTTTCCGCGCAAACGTTAATGTTACCGTTTTTGTCCTTCCTCGTCCAGGAGGGTGAGGATCTCGCACCCCTCCTCCGTCACCGCCACCGTGTGCTCGAAGTGGGCGGAGGGCTGGCCGTCCGCGGTGCGCACCGTCCACCCGTCCCCGTCCACCACCGTCCGCCACGTTCCGAGGTTCACCATGGGCTCGATGGCGAGGGTCATCCCCGGCTGCAGCACGAGCCCCTTCCCGGGCCTCCCGAAGTTCGGGACCTGCGGATCCTCGTGGAGTTCCCGCCCCACCCCGTGGCCCCCGAAGTTCCGCACCACGGAGAACCCGTGGGCCTCCACAAAGGACTGGATGGCGTGGCCGATGTCCCCTAGGTGTGCCCCGGGTCGAACCAGGGCGATGGCCCGGTACAGGGCCTCCTCCGTCACCCGCACGAGCCGGGCCAGCCGCGGGGGGATCCGGCCCACGGGGACCGTGGTGGCCACATCCCCGTGGAAACCGTCCACATAGGCTCCCAGGTCGATCTTCACGAGATCCCCCTCCCGCAGGACGCGTCGGCCGGGGATCCCGTGCACGATCTGGTCGTTGACGGAGACGCAGATGTTGGCGGGAAAGCCCCGGTAGCCCTTGAAGGAGGGGACTCCGCCTTCCCGCCGGATGGCCTCCTCCGCCACCCGATCCAGGTACGCGGTGGACACCCCGGGCCGCACCGCCGCGGCCACCACCCGCAGGGCCCGGGCTGCAACCTGTCCCGCCCGGCGCATCCGGTCGATTTCCTCCCGGGTCTTGATGTAGATGCCCCGGGTCCGTACGTCGTTCACGCTCGTCCCGTCCTTGCCTCGTCCAGGATGGTGCAGAGCCGGCGGGTGACCTCCTCCAGTCCCGCGGCCCCGTCCACCTCCCGGAACACGCCCCGGGCCCGGTAGTATTCCACGAGGGGGGCCGTCTGCCGTTCGTAGACCTCCAGGCGCCGGGCCACGGCCTCCGGTCGGTCGTCCGGGCGCTGGTAGAGCTCGCTCCCGTCCAGGTCGCACCGGCCCGGAACGCGCGGCGGGTGGTGGTCCTCGTGGTACACGTGGCCCGCGGCCCGGCAGATCCACCGTCCGCCCAGGCGGCGCAGGAGGGTTTCTTGGGGGACCCGGAAGAACACCACCAGGTCCAGCCGCCGACCCATCCGGTCCAGGAGGGCATCGAGGCCCTCCGCCTGGGGGCGCGTGCGGGGGAAGCCGTCGAGCAGAAACCCACCCCGCGCATCGGGCTCCCGGAGCCGCTCCTCCACGAGGCGCAGCATGACCTCGTCCGGCACGAGCTCCCCTCGGTCCACGTAGGACCTCGCGAGCCGTCCCAGCTCTGTACCCCGCGCGATGGCCTCCCGGAGCATGTCGCCCGTGGCGATGTGGGGGATCCCGTAGCAGGCAGAGACCCGGGCCGCCTGGGTTCCCTTGCCCGCGCCCGGAGGCCCCAGGAACACCACGTTCATCGCAGAAAGCCTTCGTAGTGCCGCATGAGGACGTAGGCCTCCAGCTGTCGCATGGTCTCCAGGGCGACCCCCACCACGATCAGCACGGAGGTGCCCGCCAGGTAGAGGGTGAGGCTGCTGGCGGCCCGGAAGAGAAGCGGAAGGACCGCGATGGCGCTCAGGAAGAGCGCCCCCACGAAGGTGAGGCGCTCCGTGACCCGCATGAGGAACTCGCTGGTGGGACGTCCCGGACGGATCCCGGGGATGAACCCTCCGTACTTCTTGATGTTGTCCGCGATGTCGTCCGGGTCGAACTGGACCGCGGTGTAGAAGTACGTGAAGACGATGATGAGGACCGCGTAGAGCAGGGTGCCCAACCAGTGCTGCCCGGGCTGCAACCGCTGCCCCCAGTCCACCAGGGGCTGCCAGCGCACGAAGCTCGCCACGGTGCTGGGGAACTGCAGCACGGAGATGGCGAAGATGATGGGGATCACGCCCGCCTGCACGATCTTGAGGGGGAGGTGCGTGGTCTGCCCGCCCAGCACCCGCCGGCCCACCACCCGCCGTGCGTACTGGACCGGGATGCGCCGGGTGGCCTGAGTGATGAAGATGACGGCCACGATGCTGAGAAGCACCAGCACCACGTCCAGGAGGAACAGCAAGAACGAGGCGGACCCCACCTGGATGGTGGCCAGGGTGGCCGCGATCTGCCGGGGGATGCGGGCCACGATTCCACCGAAGATCAACAGCGACACCCCGTTGCCGACCCCGTGCTCCGTCATGACCTCTCCCATCCAGGTGAGGACCATGCTGCCCGCCACCAGGGTGGAGAGGATGAGGGCCCAGTTGAGGGGGCTGTAATCCGTGATGGCCCGGCCCTGGCTGAAGGCCTGGATGAGGCCCGTCTGGCCCCATGCCTGGAGAGCTGCGAGGGGAATGGTGAGGTAGAGGGTGTACCAACCGATGCGGCGGCGGCCCGCCTCCCCCTCCTCCCGCGCCATCTCCTTGAGGCGGGGGAAGGCCACCTGCAGCAGGCTCATGATGATGGAGGCGGTGATGTAGGGGATCACGCCCAAGGCGAAGATGCTGAAGTTCTCGAGCGCCCCGCCCACCAGGAGGTTCAGGAATCCGAAGGCTGTCCCTTGGGCCGCCTGCTGGAACTGCTGCCGGACGGCCTCCACGTTCACGCCCGGCACCGGGATGTGGGCACCCAGACGGAACAGGGCCAGCATGAGGGCCGTGAACATCAACCGGCGGCGCAGGTCCGGGATCCGGAGGGGATTGGCAAGGCCACCGATCACGGGATGACCTCCGCACGCCCTCCTGCCGCTTCGATGGCCGCCTTGGCGGAGGCGGTGAAGGCGTGAGCCCGCACGGTGAGGGGACGCGTGAGCTGGCCCGTCCCCAGAACCTTGATGCGGCCCTTCCGGGAGACCACGCCGGCTTCCCGCAGCCGCTCCGGGGTCACCTCGCTGCCCGGGTCGAACCGCTCCAGCTGCTTGAGGGTCACCTCCACGTACGGCGGCCGCGGGGGTCCTCCCGTGTGGGAGGCTCCGTACGCCCGCACGCCCCGCTGGAACGGGATCCGCTTGCTCAGCGGGGTCTGGCCTCCCTCGAATCCGGGGCGGGGCCCCTTACCGCTCCGGGCCTTCTGCCCCTTGATCCCCCGGCCCGCGTACGTCCCGTGCCCGCTGCCGATTCCCCGCCCGACCCGCTTGCGCCGGCGCTTAGCACCGGGCGGGGGTGCCAGGTTATCCAGCCGTAGCGGCATCCTCTCCCTCCTCCACCTCCACGGGCTCCACCGCCACCAGGTGACGGACCTTCCGGAGGGCGCCCTCGAGTTCCGGGGACCACATCCGTACCACGGACTGCCCCCTCCGGCGCAGGCCCAGGGTCCGCACCGCGGCCCGCTGGTCCTCCGTGGTGCCGATGAGGGATCGCTGCAGGGTGAGGCGTACCCGACCCGCCATCCCTATCCTCCCACCGCGGCCCGCCCCAGGATCTCCTCCACCCGCTTGCCGCGGGCGGCGGCCACCTCTTCGGGGGTGCGCAGCATCCGCAGGCCCTTGAAGGCCGCCCGGGTGAGGTTGATGGGGTTGGTGCTGCCCAGGGCCTTGGTGAGCACGTCCCGGATGCCCGCCGCGTCCATCACGGCCCGGACCGCGCCGGCTGCGATGACCCCGGTCCCCTCGCGGGCGGGTTTCAGGAGCACCTCGGACGCCCCGAACTTCGCGATGACCTCGTGCGGGATGGTGGTTCCCCTCCGGGGGATCCGCACCAGGTTCTTCTTGGCGTCCTCCACGGCCTTGCGGATGGCATCGGGGACCTCCGCGGCCTTTCCGATCCCCACGCCCACCACGCCGTCCTGATTCCCGACCACCACCATCACCCGGAAGTTGAACCGCTTGGCCCCCTGGGTGACCTTCGCCACCCGGGTGATGGAGACGGTCTTCTCGAAGCTCAGGGTGACCTCGTTGGGGCTTACGGGTTCCGCCATCCTCGCCTCCTAGAACTCCAGGCCCTCGCTGCGGGCACCTTCCGCCAGGGCCCGCACCCGACCGTGGTACTTGTAGCCCCCCCGGTCGAAGACCACCCGCGTGACCCCTTTGGCCTTGGCCCGCCGGGCCAGGAGCTGCCCCACGAGGCGGCTTTGCTCCGTCTTGGGAAGCCCCTTGAGTTGATCCCGGATCTCGGGATCCAGGGTGCTGGCCGCAGCCAGGGTGTGTCCTCGCTCGTCGTCGATCAACTGGGCATAGATGTGCTTGAGGCTCCGGAACACGCTGAGGCGGGGACGCTCGGCGGTGCCGAACACCTTTTTCCGGATGCGGGCGTGCCGGATCTTCCGCCGCTGGTTCCGATCCTCCTTCAAGATCATGACCCCCACCTACTTCCTCCCGCCCGCGCGGCCCGCCTTGCCGGGCTTGAGTTTCAGGATTTCGCCCGCATACCGAATCCCCTTCCCCTTGTAGGGATCCGGCGGGCGGAGGGCCCGAAGCTGGGCGGCCACCTGCCCCACCAGCTCCTTGTCGATTCCCCGCACCACGATGCGGGTGGGAACCGGGACCTCCAGGGTGATGCCCGGAGGGGGGGTGAACTCCACGGGATGCGAGAACCCCAGCTGGAGGACCAGCTTGCCGCCCTGGAGGGCCGCCCGGTACCCGGTACCCACCAGCTCCAGCTCCTTGGTGTACCCCTCCACCACGCCCCGCACCATGTTCGCCAACAGGGCCCGGGTGAGGCCGTGGAGGGCCCGGTGGTGCCGGAGATCCGTGGGACGCTGGACCACGAGGCTCCCGTCCTCCACCACGACGCGCATGTCCGGGTGCACGGTGCGCTCCAGCTCCCCCCGGGGCCCCCGCACCCGCACCCGGGCACCGTCCACCTGAACCTCCACTCCCGCAGGGATGGGGACCGGCATCCGTCCGATGCGACTCATGGCCTTCCCTCACCAGACAAAGCAGATCACCTCGCCGCCCACCCCGGCCGCCCGGGCCTGTTGATCGGTCATCACCCCCTTCGAGGTGGAGAGGATGGCGATGCCGAGCCCTCCCTGGACCCGGGGGATCTGATCCCGCCGGACGTAGATTCGGCGGCCGGGCTTGCTGACCCGCCGGAGTCCCAGGAGGACCCGCTGCTTCTTGGGGCCGTACCGAAGCCGGATGGAGAGAATCCCCTGCTTGCCGTCCGGTTCCACCCGGTAGTCCGCGATGTACCCCTCCTCCTTCAGGATGCGGGCGATCTCCGTCTTGAGCCGGCTCGCCGGGACCTGCACCTCCTCGTGCCCCGCGGCGTTCGCGTTGCGGATCCGGGTCAGCATGTCCGCGATGGGATCCGTGACCTTGCTCATCCGGGTCCCCTACCAGCTGGCCTTGGTCATGCCCGGGATCTCTCCCCGATAGGCGAGCTCCCGCAGGCAGATCCGGCACAGTCGGAACTTCCGGAACACGGCCCGGGGGCGCCCGCACCGCTCGCAGCGGCTGTAGGCCCGGACCCGGAACTTCGGGGGCCGCTTCCACTTCTCGATCAAGGCCTTCCGTGCCATGCTTCCTCCTAGGACGCCGCGGCCGCCGGCTCCCGCTCCCGGAAGGGCAGGCCCAGCAGGCGCAGCAGTTCCCGGGCCTCCTCGTCCGTGCGGGCCGTGGTGACGATGGCGATGTCCATGCCGCGGATCTTGTCGATCTTGTCGTAGTCCAACTCCGGGAAGATCAGTTGCTCCCGGATGCCGAGGTTGAGGTTGCCCCGGCCGTCCAGCTGCCGCTCGCTGAAGCCCCGGAAGTCCTTGATCCGGGGCAGGGCCACGTGGATGAACTTCTCCAAAAACTCCCACATGCGGTTGCCCCGCAGGGTGACCATGACCCCGATGGGAGCCCCCTTGCGCAGCTTGAAGGCCGCGATGGACTTCCGGGCCCGGGTGATCACGGGCTTCTGTCCCGCGATGACGGCCAGCTGCTCCGCCGCCCGATCCGCCTGACGGGGGTCCTGCGCCCCTTCCCCCACCCGCATGTTCAGCACCACCTTCACCAGGCGCGGGATCTCCATGGGGTTGCGGTACCCGAACCGCTGCTGCAGGGCGGGCCGCACCTCCCGCAGGTACTTCTCCTTCAGCCTCGGCACCATACGCCCCTCACGCCTTATCGATGAG
This sequence comes from Armatimonadota bacterium, assembly GCA_031460175.1. Lineage (NCBI taxonomy): Bacteria > Bacillati > Candidatus Sysuimicrobiota > Candidatus Sysuimicrobiia > Candidatus Sysuimicrobiales > Candidatus Sysuimicrobiaceae > Candidatus Sysuimicrobium > Candidatus Sysuimicrobium tengchongense. Next base: position 24,374 of record JAVKGW010000004.1, read on the forward strand.
CTCCCCGGACTTCTTCGCGTACCGCACCCGTCGGCCGTCCGGCAGGACCCGCACCCCGACCCGGGTGCGCCCCTTGGTCTCGGGGTCCACCAGCATCACCTTGGAGGCCGGGATGGGGGCCTCCTTTTCCACGATGCCGCCCTGGGGGTTCTTGGGGGAGGGTTTCATGTGGCGCTTCACCAGGTTCACGCCCTCCACGATCACCCGTCCCTCCCGGGGGAGCACCCGCAGGACCTTGCCCCGCTTTCCCTTGTACTTTCCCGAGATGACCACCACCAGGTCCCCCTTCCGGACGTGCATCCTGACGCGGTCGGCTCCCACGACGGGCATCTCAGAGCACCTCCGGCGCCAGGGAGATGATCTTCATGAACTGCCTGTCCCGCAGCTCCCGGGCCACGGGCCCGAAGATCCGGGTGCCCCGGGGATTGAGCTGCTCGTTGATCAGCACCGCGGCGTTGTCGTCGAAGCGGATGTACGATCCGTCCGGCCGACGGATCTCCTTGCGGGTGCGCACGATCACCGCCCGCACCACCTCCCCCTTCTTGATGGGGCTGTTGGGGACCGCCTCCTTCACGGAGGCCACCACGATGTCCCCCACCCGGGCGTACCGGCGGTTGCTCCCGCCCAGGACCCGGATGATGCCGATCTCCCGCACACCCGTGTTGTCCGCCACCTTCACCCTGGACAGGTTCTGCAGCATGGTCTATCCCTCCCCGGGCTGTGGGCCTTCCGGCTCCTCCACGGCCTCCACCGCGGCCGGGTGGGCCCGCTGGAGGATCTCCACCACCCGCCACCGCTTCTCCTTCGAGAGGGGACGGGTCTCCATGATGCGCACCACGTCCCCCACCCGGCAGGCGTTGTGCTCGTCGTGCGCCTTGAACTTCCGGTGCCGGCGGACGGGCTTCTGGTAAAGGGGGTGGCGGGTCACCGTCTCCACCCGGACCACCACCGTCTTGTCCATCCTGTCGCTCACCACCTCGCCTACCAGGACCTTGCGCTTCCCCCGAACCCTCACCTTCTCCACGGCCTCCTCCTACACCCGAACCCCGCGCTCCGCGAGCACGGTCTTCAGCCGGGCGATGTCCTTGCGGACCTCCCGCAGACGCGAGGGGTTCTGGGCCTTCCCCGCACGGATCTGGATCTGCAGGCGGAAGGCCTCCTGAACGGCCTCATCCAGCCGCCGCTGCAGCTCCTCCGTACTGAGCTCCCGCATCTGTTGCGCCTTCAATGGAGCATCCCTCCCGCGCGCTCCTCCCGCCGGACGAACCGTACCCGCACGGGGAGCTTGTACCCCGCGAGTTCCAACGCCTCCCGGGCCACCTCCTCTCCAACCCCCCCAAGCTCGAAGAGGATGCGGCCGGGCCGCACCACGGCCACCCAGTACTCCGGGTTGCCCTTGCCCCCGCCCATGCGGGTCTCCGCGGGCTTCCGGGTCACCGGCTTGTCGGGGAAGATCCGGATCCACAGCTTCCCCCCCCGCTTGATGTGGCGGGTGATGGTGCGGCGGGCGGCTTCCAGCTGCTGGGCGGTGATCCACCCCGGCTCCATGCACTGCAGGCCGTACTCCCCGAAGACCACGGTGTTCCCGCTGTAGGCCATGCCGGTGCGCCGTCCCCGGTGCTGCTTGCGGAACTTCACCCGCTTGGGCATCAGCATGATGCGCCTCCCTCCTCTACGCCCGAGCCCGCAGGGCGCCCGCCTCCCGGCGGGACTCCGGGAACACGTCCCCCCGGTACACCCACACCTTGACCCCGATCCGGCCGTACTTGGTGAGGGCCTCCGCCACCCCGAAGTCGATGTCCGCCCGGAGCGTGTGGAGCGGAACCCGACCCTCCCGGTACCACTCGGACCGGGCGATCTCCGCGCCCGCGATGCGGCCCGAGACTTCGATTTTAATGCCCTTGGCGCCCGCCCGCAGGGCCCGCTGCACCGCCTGCTTCATGGCCCGCCGGTGGGCCACCCGGCGTTCCAGCTGCTGGGCCACGGTCTCCGCCACCAGTTGCGCCTCCAGCTCCGGCCGACGGATCTCCTGGACGTTCACCTGGACCTCCTTGCCCGTCAGCGCACTGAGCTCCTGGCGGAGGGCATCGATCCCCACCCCGCCCCGGCCGATGAGGATGCCGGGTCGGGCGGTGTGGACCGTTACCCGGATGCGGTTCCCCTGGCGCTCGATCTCGATGCGGGAGATCCCCGCACGGAACATCTTCTCCTTGATGTACCTCCGGATCCGGAGGTCCTCGTGGAGCTGGTCCGCGAAGTTCTTGTTGGTCCCGAACCACCGGGACTCCCAGTCCCGGATGATCCCGATCCGCAGCCCCACGGGGTGTACCTTCTGTCCCACCGTCAGCCCTCCTCACTCCCGCTCCGCCACCACCACGGTGACGTGGCAGGTGTGGCGGCGGATGATGTCCGCCCTTCCCCGCGCCCGTGGCCACAGCCGCTTCCACATCCCGCCCCCAGGCCCCCGGTCCACGGAGATGCGGGCCACCACGAGGTGGTCCGGATCCAGTTCCAGGTTATGCTCCGCGTTGGCCACCGCGGACCGGATGGCCTTCTCGATCACCCGGGCCCCCCGATGGGGCAGGACCCGGAGGAGGGCCAGGGCTTCCTGCACGGGCCGCCCCCGGACCACATCCGCCACCCGGCGGACCTTCTTCGGGGACATCCGGATGTACTTGGCGATGGCCCGGGCCTCCATGGCTACTTCTCCTCCCTCCGCCGCACGGTGGTGGTGCGCTCCCCCCCCCCGCCGTGGCCCCGGAAGGTCCGGGTGGGCGCGAACTCTCCCAGCTTGTGGCCCACCATCTGCTCCGTGATGTAGATGGGCACGTGCTTGCGGCCGTCGTACACCGCGATGGTATGCCCCACGAACTCCGGGGTGATGGTGGAGCGCCGCGACCAGGTGCGGATCACCCGCTTCTCCCGCCGCTCGTTGAGGGCGCGGATCTTCTCCAGGAGGTGCGCGTCCACGAACGGTCCCTTCTTCTTGGATCGGCCCATTCCCCTTCCCTCACTTCCGGCGCTTCACGATGAAGCGGGTGCTGGGCTTGCGGGGCTTGCGCGTCTTCTTCCCCAGGGTGGGCTTGCCCCACGGGGAGACGGGGCTCGGCATGCCGACGGGGGAGCGACCTTCCCCGCCGCCGTGGGGGTGGCTGCGGGGGTCCATGGCCACGCCCCGCACCGCGGGCCGCCACCCCAGCCACCGCCGCCGTCCCGCCTTCCCGTACTTGATGGCCTCGTGCTCCACGTTGCCCACCTGCCCCACGGTGGCCCGGCACCGGATGTGGATCTTCCGGAGCTCGCCGCTCGGCAGCCGCAGGAGGGCATACTCCCCCTCCTTGGCCATGACCTGGGCCGCGGCCCCCGCGGCCCGCACCAGCTGCCCCCCTCGCCCGGGCACCAGCTCCACGTTGTGCACGAGGGTGCCCGTGGGGATGTTCGCCAGAGGGAGGGCGTTCCCGGGTTTGATCTCCACGTTCTCCCCGCTCATCACCACATCCCCAACTTGAAGTCCCACGGGGGCCAGGATGTAGCGCTTCTCGCCGTCCGCGTACTGCAGGAGGGCGATCCGGGCGGAGCGGTTCGGGTCGTACTCGATGGCGGCTACCCGGGCCGGCACCCCGTCCTTGTCCCGGCGGAAGTCAACGAGGCGGTACAGACGCTTGTGCCCCCCGCCCCGATGCCGCACCGTGATGCGGCCCTGGTTGTTGCGACCCGCGTGCCGGTGAAGGGAGACCACCAGGGACCGCTCCGGGGAGTCCTTGGTGATCTCCTCGAAGGTGTAGCCCGTGGCGATCCGCCGGCCCGGGGTCGTGGGTCCGTACTTCTTGATGCCCATCTCTCCTCCTACGCGAACTGCTCCAGATCGATCTTGTAGCCCGCCTGGAGGGTGACGATGGCCTTCTTGCGATCCGGCGTCCGGTACACATGCGGTCCCCTCCGCCGGGTCTTTCCGGGAATCCGGAGGGTGTTCACCTTGGCCACCTTCACCCCGAAGATCCGCTCCACGGCCTCCCGGATCTCGGGCTTGGTCGCGTCCCGGGCCACCTCAAAAGTGTACTTCCCCAACTCCACGCCCCGCATGCTCTTCTCCGTGAGGATGGGACGGCGGAGGATCTCCCGGGGATCCCTCATGCGAGCACCTCCTCCATCCTCGGGATGGCCGCCCGCTCCACCAGGATGTGATCCGCCCACAGGAGGTCCGCCACGTTCAGGGTTCCGGGACCCAGGACCAGGACCCGGGGGAGGTTGCGGGCGGCCCGGCGCACCAGCTTCTCCTCATCCCGGGCGATGAGGAGGATGCGGCCCACTAGTCCCATCCGCTGCAGAAACGCCACCACCTCCCGGGTCCGGCCCTCCGCGACCCCAAACCCCTCCACCACCCGGAGCCGGCCCGTGGCCACGGCATCCGAGAGCACGGAGCGCACCGCCAGCCGCCGCATGGCCTTCGGGAGCCGCTGGGTGTAGTCCCGGGGTTTGGGGCCGAAGACCACCCCGCCCCCCACGAAGATGGGGGCCCGGATGTCCCCGTGACGGGCCCGGCCCGTGCCCTTCTGGCGCCAGATCTTCCGGGTGCTCCCCGCCACCTCTCCCCGGGTCTTGGTGGAGGCGGTACCAGCCCGGGCAGCCGCCCACTGGGCCACCAGGGCCTGGTGGACCACGGCCTTGTGCGGCTTGATGCCGAAGATGGCCGCCGGGAGCTCCACCTGGCCGACCGCACGGCCTTGCGCGTCGTAACTGGTGACCACCGGCATCCCCATCACTCCTGTGTCTTTGCCTTCCGGATCATCACCAGTCCCCCCCTGGGCCCGGGCACCGCGCCCTTGATGAGGAGGAGGTGGTGTTCGGGGTCTACCCGCACCACCGACAGTCCCCGGATGGTGACCCGCTCGCCGCCCATGCGGCCGGGCATGCGCTTTCCCTTCCAGACCTTTCCCACGCCGCTCGTGCCGATGCTCCCCACGGCCCGGTGCATGAGGGAGACCCCGTGGGAGTCCCGCTGCCCTCCGAATCCGTGCCGCTTGATGGCTCCCGCGAATCCCTTGCCCTTGCTCGTGCCCGTCACGTCCACCTTATCCCCCTCGGAGAACACCGAGACCGTGATCTCCTGCCCCACCCGGTATCCCTCCCCGTCCTCGATCCGGAACTCCCGAAGGATCCGGTGGGGCCGCACCCCGGCTTTGCGGAACACGCCCCGCATGGGCTTGTTCACCCGGTGCTCCGGCACCGGCTCGAACCCCAGCTGCACCGCCCGATACCCGTCCCGCTCCGGGGTACGGAGCCCCACCACCACGTTCGGGGTGGCCTCCACCACGGTCACGGGCACCACCGCACCCGTCCGCTCATCGAAGACCTGCGTCATCCCGATCTTCCGTCCTAGGATCGCCACCATGGAACCACCCCCTCCGACCTCCTACAGCTTGATCTCGATGTCCACGCCCGCGGGGAGGTCCAGCGTCATCAGGGCGTCCACGGTCTTCTGGGTGGGCTCCAGGATGTCGATGAGCCGCTTGTGCGTGAGGATCTGGAAGTGCTCCATGGATTCCTTGTCCGTGTGGGGAGATCGGATCACGCAGTACACGTTCCGATCCGTGGGGAGGGGGACGGGCCCGCTCACCCGGGCCCCGGTCCGCCGCACGGTCTCCACGATCATGGCCGCGGACTGGTCCAGCAGCCGGTGGTCGAAGGCGCGCAGCTTGATGCGGATCCGCTGTGCCATGGAACTCCTCCCTAGGCTCTCGCGGCCACGGGCCGCCCCCGGATGATCTCCTCCGCCACGTTGGGCGGCACCTCCTCATAGTGGGAGAACTCCATGGTGTACGAGCCCCTCCCCTGGGTCATGGACCGGAGGTCCGTGGCATACCCGAACATCTCCGCGAGGGGGACGAGGGCCGTGACGACCCGCATTCCCGCCTGCTCCTCCATGGACTGGATGCGGCCCCGCCGGGCGTTGAGGTCGGAGAGGACGTCCCCCAGGTAGGCCTCGGGGGTTGTCACCTCCACCTTCATGATGGGCTCCAGGAGCACCAGCCCCGCCTTCATCGCGGCGTCCTTGAAGGCCAGGGACCCCGCGATCTTGAAGGCCAACTCCGAGGAGTCCACCTCGTGGTAGGACCCGTCCACGAGGGTGGCCCGCACGTCGATCACGGGGTACCCTGCCAGCACGCCCGTCTCCATGGCCTCCCGGACTCCCTGCTCGATGGCCTTGTGGAACTCCTTGGGCACCACCCCGCCCGTGGTGCGGTCCACGAACTCGAACCCCCCACCGCGCCCGAGGGGCTCGATCTCCAGGATCACGTGCCCGTACTGGCCCCGACCACCGGTCTGCCGGATGAACTTCCCCTCACCCCGAGCCGGGACCCGGATGGTCTCCTTGTACGCCACCTGCGGCCGGCCCACCCGGGCCTCCACCCGGAACTCCCGCACCAGGCGGTCCGTGATGATCTCCAGGTGCAGCTCGCCCATGCCCGAGACGATGGTCTGACCGGTCTCCGGATCGTAGCGCACCTTGAAGGTGGGGTCCTCCTCCGCCAGCTTGGCGAGGGCGGTGGCAAGTTTGTCCGCGTCCGCCTTGGTCTTCGGCTCGATGGCCACGGAGATCACGGGCTCCGGGAACTGCATGGCCTCCAGCAGAATGGGGGCCGCCTCATCGCACAGGGTGTCCCCCGTGGTGGTGACCCGAAGCCCCACCGCGGCCACCACGTTTCCCGCCGTGGCCTCGGGGATGTCCTCCCGGTGGTTGGCGTGCATCTGGAGGATGCGGCTCACCCGCTCCCGGGTCCCCTTGGTGGCGTTGAAGACGTAGGAGCCGGCCCGGAGGGTGCCGGAGTAGACCCGGAAGTACGTGAGCTTCCCCACATAGGGGTCCGTCATGATCTTGAAGGCGAGGGCCGCGAACGGGGCCTGCTCGTCCGGGGGCCGCTCCTCCGCCTCTCCGGTCAGGGGATTGGAGCCCCGGACGGGACCGATGTCGAGGGGGGAGGGGAGGTAGTCCACCACCGCGTCCAGCAGGGGCTGTACCCCCTTGTTCCGGAAGGAGGAACCCGCCAGCACGGGGACGATCTTTCCGGAGATCGTCCCCTGGCGGATGGCCTGCTTGAGCAGGGCCTCAGAAACGGGCTGGGCCTCCAGATAGGCCATCATGACCTCGTCCGAGACCTCTGAGGCGGCCTCCAGGAGCCTCTCCCGATACTCCCGGGCCCGGTCCAGGAGGTCCTCCGGAATGGCGGTCTCATCGGACCGGGTTCCGAGATCGTCCAGGTAGATGATGGATCGCATGCGCACCAGGTCCACCACGCCCCGGAAGCCATCCTCCGCGCCGATGGGCAGCTGCACGGGGACCGCGTTCGCGCCGAGCCGCTCCCGGACCATCTCCACCACCCGGAGGAAGTCCGCGCCCGTGCGGTCCATCTTGTTCACGTACACGATGCGGGGGACCCGGTAACGATCCGCCTGCCGCCAGACGGTCTCCGACTGCGGTTGAACCCCCTCCACCGCGCTGAGGATGACGATGGCTCCGTCCAACACCCGGAGGCTGCGCTCCACCTCCACGGTGAAGTCCACGTGTCCGGGGGTATCGATGATGTTGATGCGGTGGTCCCGCCAGAAGCAGGTGGTGGCCGCGGAGGTGATGGTGATCCCCCGCTCCCGCTCCTGGACCATCCAGTCCATGGTGGCAGAGCCTTCATCCACCTCGCCCAGGCGGTGGACCCGACCCGTGTAGAACAGGATGCGCTCCGTGGTCGTGGTCTTCCCCGCGTCGATGTGGGCAATGATCCCGATGTTTCGGATGCGTTCAATGGGTACCTTGGCCATCACGTCTCCATCACCACCGATAGTGGGCGAAGGCCTTGTTCGCCTCCGCCATGCGGTGCACCTCGTCCCGCCGCTTCACGGCTCCGCCCTGCCCCTGGGCCGCATCCAGGATCTCCGCGGCGAGCTTCTCGATCATGCTCCGGCCGGACCGCTGGCGGGCGTACTCCACCAGCCACCGGATGCCCAGGGACATCCGTCGCTCGGGCCGCACCTCGATGGGCACCTGATACGTGGCTCCCCCCACCCGGCGGGGACGGACCTCCAGGATGGGCATCACGTTCCCCAGGGCCTTCTCCAGGACCTGGACGGGATGCTGCCCCGTCTTCTCTTCCACCTTGCGAAGGGCGCTGTAGACGATCCACTCCGCGACGGTCTTCTTGCCCTTCTTCATGACCTTGTTGATGAGCCGCTGGACGATGGGGCTCCCGTACACCACGTCCGGAGGAATCACCCGGGGCGGAACCGGTCCCTTGCGCGGCATCCTCCTCCCCCCCTACTGCTTGGGCCGCTTGGCCCCGTACTTGCTGCGCCCCTGCCGCCGACCCGCCACGCCCGCGGCGTCCAGGGCGCCGCGGACGATGTGGTACCGGATGCCCGGCAGGTCCTTCACCCGCCCGCCCCGGACCAGCACCACGGAGTGCTCCTGGAGGTTGTGCCCGATGCCCGGGATGTAGGCCGTGACCTCGATCCCGTTCGTGAGCCGGACCCGGGCGATCTTCCGCAGGGCGGAGTTCGGCTTCTTCGGGGTCATGGTCTTCACCTGGATGCACACTCCCCGCTTGAAGGGGTTCCCCTGCAGCGCCGGCGACTTGCTCTTGTGCCGCAGGGGCTCCCGCCCGTAGCGCACCAATTGGTTGATGGTCGGCATCCAACCTCCCTCCCAAAATTCCCGGAATCACGCCACACCCAGGCCCCGGTCGGGCACCGGATGATCCCGCCAGGTCCTCTGCCCTCCCATCGGATCGGGGGATCCGATCCCGCGCCCGATGGACAACCGGCCCGCCCGCCAGCGGATCCCCAGGGGGTGACCTCGGAGATCATGGCGCCGGACGTCCTGCGGCGCGGTCACTGCCTCGACGATGCGGCTCGGTAGCGATCCGCCGGACCCGGGGTTACGACTCCGAAGCGGGTCCCCTCAGGATCGCGGCCGCGGCCGCGTCCACCGCGATCCCACACGCACGTCCGAGCTCCCGCTTCGTGTGCTCCTGCACCAGCGGGAGCCCCTTCTGCTGCGCCGCCCGCACCACCGACTCCGTGACCCGCGGGTCCGCGTCCTTCGCCACAAACACGACCAGGGCCTGCCCCCGCTGGATGGCCTTGGCCGTCTGGTTCGTTCCCACCGCGCGGTGCGCGGCCTGGCGCAGCGCCTCAAGCGTCACGGCCCCAGCCTCCTCCAGGAAGCCCGTGGCCTCCTGTCCTCAGGGACCTGCGGGCCTCTCCGAGGATAGACAATCCATTCGGCCCTGTCAACCGAGGGCCCGCGCGGGAAGCCTCCGCGACCCCACCGGCACAGGGCGCAGGTCTGAACTGTCTACAACAAAGTTGACACTATCCGGCCGGGGGAATACAATGCGGCCGTGCTGCGGCGCCTGTCTTTAGCCTCCCTCACGGTAGCCGTCCTCGGCCTGGGTGAGGCGGGGAGCGCGGTGGCGGAGGACCTCGCGCGGGCAGGGGTCCGGGTGGTGGGCTGGGATCCCCAGCCGAAGCGTCTTCCCGAAGGGGTGCGCCTTGCGGAGGACCCTCACGCCGCGGTGGAGGACGCGGAGGTGATCCTGGTGCTCACCACGCCCTCCGCCTCCCTGGCGGTGGCCTCGGCGGTGGGCGAGCGGCTGCGGCCGGGCCAGGTGTACGCGGACTGCAACAGTACCTCCCCGGCCGTAAAGCGGCAGGTGGCCCGCCTCCTGGAATCCTCCGGGGCCCTGTTCGCGGACGTCGCGCTGATGGCGCCCGTCCCCGGGCGGGGCGTCCGGACCCCGGCCCTGGCCAGCGGGCCCGGCGCGCAGGCGTTGGCGGATCGGCTCGCGCCCCTGGGAATGCCGGTGCGGGTCCTGGGGCCGGAGGTGGGCTTGGCGGCCGCCCGCAAACTGGTGCGCAGCGTGTTCACGAAGGGGCTCGCGGCCTCCGTCCTGGAGGCCCTGGTCGCGGCCCGGGCCCTCGGTTGCGAGAGGGAGGTCTTGGAGGACATCTCCAAGACCCTGGAAGAGGCCGACGCGGCCCTCCTCCACCGCTTGGTGGAGGGGACACGCCAGCACGCGGCGCGGCGGGCGGACGAGATGCGGGCCGCCTGCGAACTGCTGGACGAGCTCGGGGTTCCCGCCCGGGTCGCCCGGGCCTGCGTGGCGTGGCTGGAGGACCTGGCGGGGTGGACCCGGGAGGGATCACCGAGCCGGATCCGCGGCAACCGCCCGGATGGTTGACGGGCAAGACCCGAAGGCTTACCCTGAGGAGGACGGACTCGAATATCGGGCGATGGAGCTCGCCCTACCTGCCTGGCCCGGACCAGGCTGATGGCTCCTACTTGTAAAGCAGTGGGGGCCTTTTTTCTTCAACATGGGCCGGACCCTGACCCTTCTCCTGGCGGGCGAAGACCTCACCCGCCTCGCCGCGGACCTGGCCCGCCGGGGCGACGGGCCCCTGGAAGCAGGCCTTGTGTGGCTCCTCGCCGAGGGAGCCCGACACTACGCCCGTGACCAGCACCGATGGCATCGCATGGAGGCGGAGCCAGCCACCGCGGACGAGGCAGAACGGTTGGAGCTCCAGCGGCGGGAAGCCGCCGCACATCTGCTTTCCATGCGCGCCCGCGTGCTCCAAACCGAGCTGGAACGGGACACGCTGAGGTCCCAGGTGGCCGCCCTGGAGGAGGAGTACCGCGCGCTCCGAGACCGCCTCTTTGCCCTCCAGCAGGAGCGCCGGGTCCTGGTAGAGGCCTTGCGGGAACGGGGAATTCGACCGTGACGGACGTGCTGGCCACCGTGCACCTGCTCCTGGAGGAGGATCTCTGGGCAGAGGTGGAATCGGTCCTCCGGGCAGAGGGCTGGCGGGAGGAGGAGGGGCTGCGGATCCTGTTGGGATACGGCGCCGCGGTGCACCTGGACGGACCCTCCGAAGACCCCCTGCGGGCGCTGCGGACCGCCCGGGCTGAGCTCGCTACCCTCCGGCACCGGGCGTACCTCGCGGACGAGGCCGTGCGCGGGCTGCGGATGAACCTCACGGGTCTGGAGGCATCCCTTCGCCAGGCCCGGCGATCACTAGACCGGCTGGAGCGGGAGATCCGCGTGCTGCGCGATCGTGCCCGGGAGGCGGGGGTGAACGCGCCGGATTCCCCGCGGATCTCGGCCTCCGATGCGCTGCGCAGGCGACTGCGGGCCCTGTTCGGATACCGCAACACACCGTGAACCGGGAAGAAACCGCCCACCGCCTCCCCGCCCCTCCAGGCCGGTTGACAGCGCCCCCGCCTCCTGTAGAATGAGGTCGAGGGCGATGGAGCCCGCCCAAACCGCCTCGATGAGAGGCTGATGGCTCCTACCCAGATCGGGTAGGGGCCTTTTCTATTCGGCCCCTCCCCGAGCGGAGGTGCTCCGTGGACGCCGTATGGCTCATCCGGGGGATTCCGCCGAGATCCGAGGGGCCGCGGACGGCCTCATCGTGCGCCTGCTCCCCGCCCCGTGAAGGGGGCGCACCGATGGAAGGCCCCGTCCACCCGCCCAGCATCCTCTTCCCACCCGACGAACCACGGCCTGCGCTTTCCACGGATCCCCCGCCCTGCGTTTCCGATCTCTTCCTGGACCAGGTGGTGGACGCCGTCCTCGCGGGTCGGGAAGCGTACGATCTCAAACCTTTCTTTTACACCCCGCTCCGGAGCCCCTCCGCGGTGATGTACCGTCAGCAGGTCATGCGGGACCTGGAGGACCCTCACGTGTATGCCCGGATCGCCAGCTTCGCCGCCGCCATGCAGGCCGTCCGGGAACACCTCGCGCACGCGGAGACGACGTTCTATGTGCGGCAGCGGGAACGCTGGTTTCTGGACGCCGCTTACCGGTACTGTGAGGCCATCCAGCAACTCGCGGAGGATCTGTCCCGGGCGCGGATCCGGTCCGCGGGCCTGGTGGCCTTCCGCGACTACCTGGAGCGCTCCGTCGCCTCGGCGGCGTTCTGGCAGCTCCACGCGGAGGCCGTGCGGCTCCTGCAGGAGCTCTCTGCGATCCGGTACACCGTCCTCATCCGGGGGCTGCGGGTGGAGGTCCGGCCCTACGCCGGAGAACCGGACTACAGTGCGGAAATCGTGGCCGCGTTCGAACGTTTCCGTCAGGCGGATGTCCCGGGATCCGCCTTCACCTTCCGGGACTCTCCGGAGATGAATCACGTGGAGGCGCAGATCCTGGACGGCGTGGCCCGTCTCCATCCTGAAGTCTTCTCCCGTCTTGCCGCTTTCCGTCGGGCCCACCGCTCCTTCCCCGACCCGGTGGTCGTCGCCTTCGACCGCGAAGTGCAGTTCTATCTCTCCTATCTCGCGTACATTGCCCCCCTTCAGCAGGCGGGCCTCCCCTTCTGCTACCCCGAGATCACCGAGAAGCCGGGTCGAATCTACGCTCGAAATTGTTACGATCTGGCCCTGGCCCAGAAGCTCGTCCGGGAGGGGACCGTTCCCGTATGCAACGACTTCGAGCTCACCGGTCCCGAGCGCATGCTGGTGGTGACCGGTTCCAATCAGGGCGGGAAGACCACCTTCGCCCGGAGCATCGGACAGCTGCACCATCTCGCGGCCCTCGGGTGCCCCGTACCCGGTACACAGGCTCGATTGCTCCTCACCGACCGGATCTTCACGCACTTCGAACGAGGGGAGCCCGCGCTGCACCAGACGGGCAAGCTGGAGGACGACCTCCTCCGAATCCGCAGGATCCTCGAGAACGCCACGCCCCACAGTCTCCTCATCCTCAACGAGCCCTTCTCCTCCACCTCCCTGCACGACGCCCTTTTCCTGAGCGAGCGGATCGCCACCGCGGTCCTGGACCGGGGTGCCCTCTGCGTGTGGGTCACCTTCCTGGACGAGCTGGCCTCCCTCAACGCGCAGACGGTGAGCATGGTGGCCACCGTGGATCCTCAGAACCCCGAGGTGCGGACCTTCCGCATCGAGCGGCGGCCCGCGGATGGCCTCGCATACGCCGTCGCTCTGGCGCGGAAGCACCGCCTCACCGAGGACCAGATCCGGGAACGCCTCCGACATGAGAGCCCGGCTCCTCTATCCTGATGTGGATTTTGACTGGATGCGGGCGCAGCGGGCGGTGGCAGACCGGACCGCGCGGCGCACGGGCTACCGTTCGCGCCGTGCCCCGGAGGCCGATCCCCGCACCGGCCTCCCCCCGAACGCGGAGGACCTGGAGCGGGACCTCCACCTCGCTCCCCTCCTTTCTGCCATGGCGCGGGGAGACGACTGGGTCCACGAGGTGAGCCGCAGGATCCTGTTGGAAGGGACACAGGGAGATCCCTCGGTCATCCGGTACCGCCAGGACATCCTGCAGGACTGCCTGGAGCATCCAGCGGTGGTCCGCCGCCTCTACGCCCTCACCGTGGAAGCCGCGGAACGGACCCGGGGACATTTCCTCGGCGTGCTCTCCCGCTTCCCCGACTGGGTTCTGCGCGAGGCCGTGGAGACCCTGGAGCGGCTCCTCCCCCTACTGCGGGAGTTGCGGGAGATCGCGGAGCAGCATGGACCCCAGCTCCGCTCGGAGGGATGGACCCGGTTCTTCACCGCCCTTCGGGAGAACCTGAGCGCGACGTACCTGGAAGAGGTCCAAGGCCACCTGCACGAGCTCCGATTCCCTCGTGGAGTGCTGCTGAGCGCACAGCTCGGAACGGCCAACAAGAGCACCGGCTACCGCCTCCACCGGGTGCCCGGCGGACACCGGGCTGTCCGGAATTGGTGGAGGAGCCTTTGGGGGGAGGCCTCACCCGTCTACCGGTTCGAGGTCTCCCCCCGGGACGAGGCCGGGGCCCAGACGCTGCAGGAGCTCCGCAACCGGGGCATCGCCTCTGCCGCGGACGCTCTGGGCCGGGCCGCGGACCACGTGCGGGACTTCTTCTGTATGCTGCGGGCGGAGCTCGCCTTCTACGTAGGCTGCCTCAACCTCCACGAAGCGCTCACCGACCGGGACGTCCCCTCCTGCTTCCCGCAGCCCGCTTCCGTTGCCGAGCGGCGGCTGTCCTTCCGGGGTCTGCATGATGCGGTGCTCGTCCTGACGGAGGACCGGCCGGTGGTCCCCAACGACCTGGAGGCGGATGGCAAAAGCCTAATATTCATCACGGGGCCCAACTCGGGGGGGAAGACGACCTTCCTCCGCAGCCTCGGCATCGCGCAGCTCCTGATGCAGGCCGGGATCTTCGTGCCTGCACGATCTTTCACCGCAAGCCTCTGCATCGGGCTCTTCACGCACTTCAAGCGGGAGGAGGACATCGCGCTGGAACGGGGGAAGCTCGATGAGGAACTCGCCCGCATGAGTATCATCGTGGATCACATCCGCCCCGGCGCGGTTTTGCTCTGCAACGAGTCCTTTTCCGCCACCAATGAACGGGAGGGATCAGAGATCGCCCGCCAGGTCCTCCGGGCCCTCACGGAGCTGGGTGTCCGAACCTACTTCGTCACCCACTTCTACGACCTCGTCCGTTCCTTCCGCGACCGGGGGCTGAGTCACGTCCTGTTCCTGCGGGCGGAGCGGCTTCCGGACGGGCGCCGGACCTATCGGATCCTCCCCGGGGAGCCGCTCCCCACCAGCCACGGGGCAGACGTCTACCACCGGATCTTCGGAACCTCCCGCATGGAGGACGGATCCTCTCCGTGGGGCACAACCCCGGGCACGGTTCCACCGTCGCCGCGCTACTCGGATGCGGAATCCCGGGGGGCACCCTGAGGCGGGCACCGGCGGTCCCTCCACAGCCGCATGAGGCGCTCCCGGATCTCCGCCTCACGCCCCTGGTCCGTGGGCTCGTAGTACACGCGTCCCCGGAGGTTCTCGGGCAGGTAGTCCTGCTCCACGAACCCGCCGGGGAAGTCATGCGGGTAGCGGTACGCCTGGCCGTGGCCGAGCTGCACGGCTCCCGGGTAGGAGACATCCCGCAGGTGCAGGGGAACCGGCAACGCGGGCAGGTGCTCCAGATCCTCCCGGGCCCGGGCCAGGGCCCGCACCACCGCGTTGCTCTTCGGCGCGCACGCGATGTAGATGGCCGCTTCCGCGAGCGGGATCTGGGCTTCCGGCAGGCCTACGAACTCCACCGCGTGCGCGGCCGCGACCGCCACGAGGAGGGCGGTGGGATCTGCGAGCCCCACGTCCTCCGCCGCGTGCACGATCATCCGGCGGGCGATGAACCGCGGATCCTCTCCGGCCTCGAGCATGCGCACGAGCCAGTACACCGCGGCGTCCGGGTCTGACCCCCGGAGGCTCTTGATGAAGGCGCTCGCCACGTCGTAGTGCTCGTCCCCGGATTTGTCGTACCGGATCATCCGCCGCTGCAAGGCCTCCTCCACCGCCGCGAGCCCCACCCGCCGCACGCCGTCCGCGTCCGGGGGCGTGGTCCGGACCGCCACCTCCAGGGCGTTGAGGGCCACCCGGGCATCTCCGTTCGCGGCATCCACCAGGTGCGCCAGGGCTTCCGGGCTCAGCTCCACCCGCTCCCTGCCCAGGCCCCGCTCCGGGTCCTGCAGGGCCCGCTCCACGATCTTGCCGATCTCCTCCGGCCGCAGGGGCTCCAGGCGCAGGAGCCGGCACCGGGAGAGCAGGGTGGGGTTCACGTCGAAGAAGGGGTTCTGGGTGGTGGCACCGACGAGGACCACGGTCCCGTCCTCCACCGCAGGGAGCAGGAGATCCTGCTGGGATCGGTTGAACCGGTGGATCTCGTCGATGAACAGCACCGTGCGCTCTCCCCGGTAGCGGAGCCGGTCCCGGGCCTCCTGGATCACCCGCCGCACCTCCGCCACGCCGCTCGTGACCGCGTTGAGGGAGACGAAGTGGGCGCGGAGGGTATTGGCGAGGACCTGGGCCAGGGAGGTCTTGCCGGTCCCCGGCGGACCGTACAGGATGAGGGAGACGAGCTGCCCAGAGCTCAGGAGCCGGTGGAGGAACCTGCCGGGGCCCAGTAGGTGCCGCTGTCCCACGAACTCTTCCAGGGTGCGCGGCCGCATCCGGGCCGCGAGGGGGAGGGAGGTCGGATCCGGTTCGAACAGCGCCATCCAGGCTCAGGATGGCACCTCCCGGGAGGACGGGCAAGTCGCCTACTCCGGAGGGACGACGGCGATGTGCACCTCCCGGAGCTGCTCCGGGTCCACCTCGCTGGGCGCGCCCATCATCAGGTCCGTGGCGCTGGCGGTCTTGGGGAAGGCGATCACGTCCCGGATGGTCTCCCTCCCCGCCAGGAGCATCACCAGCCGATCGAATCCGAAGGCGATGCCGCCGTGCGGCGGGGCCCCGTACTGGAAGGCCTCCAGGAGAAACCCGAACCGCTCCTGGGCCTGCTCCGGCGCGAGGCCCAGCAGGGCGAAGATCCGCTCCTGCAGCTCCCGCCGGTGAATCCGGATGCTGCCGCCGCCCACCTCCACCCCGTTCAGCACGAGATCGTAAGCCTTCGCCCGCACCCGGAGGGGATCCCGCTCCAGCAGGGGGAGGTCCTCGTCCAGGGGCGCGGTGAAGGGGTGGTGCACGGCCACGTAGCGGCCGGCCTCCGGGTCGTACTCCAGCAGCGGGAACTCCACGACCCACGCGAACCGGAAGGTGCCGGGAGGGACGAGGCCGAGGCGGCGGGCCAGCTCCTGTCGTAGCTTCCCCAGGGCTCCGGAGACCCGATGCGGCTCGTCCGCGGCCAGGAGCACGAGATCCCCCGGGCCGGCACCCAGAGCTTCCCGTAACGCGTGCAGCTGTCCCTCCGTGAGGGTCTTGGCGATGGCTCCCCGGGGACCCTCGGGCGTGAGACCCAGGGAAACCAACCCCCGGAGCCCTTCCGCCACCGCCCGCTCCCGCAGCTCCTCCAGGGATTTCCGGCTCAGACCCGCCTGCCCGGGGACACAGAGGCCCCGCACCGCGCCTCCCGCGGCGATGGCCTCCCGGAAGATCCGCACCTCGCTGTGGGCGAAGATCTCGGTGAGATCCGCGATCTCCAGTCCGTAGCGCAGATCCGGCTTGTCGGTGCCGTACCGGGCCAAGGCCTCCGCGTACGGGAGCCGCGGGAAGGGGAGCGAGACCTCGATGCCCATCACCTCCCGGAGGAGGTGGTGCAGGAGGCGCTCGCTGAGCTCCAGCACGTCCTCCCGATCCACGAAGGACATCTCCAGGTCGATCTGGGTGAACTCCGGCTGGCGGTCGGCCCGGAGGTCCTCATCCCGGAAGCAGCGGGCGAGCTGGAAGTACCGGTCGAATCCCGCCACCATGAGGATCTGCTTGAGGAGCTGCGGGGACTGGGGGAGCACGTAGAACTTGCCCGGGTGCAGCCGGCTCGGCACCAGGAAGTCCCGGGCACCCTCCGGCGTGGCCCGGATGAGGTGCGGGGTCTCGATCTCCACAAATCCCTCCCGGCTCAGGAACTCGCGGGCGGCCTGCGCGAGCCGGTGCCGGAGGAGGAGATTGTGCTGCATGCTGGGCCGCCGCAGGTCGAGGTAGCGGTAGCGGAGCCGTACGGTCTCGTCTACATCCACGTCGTTGGAGATTTCGAACGGCGGCGTGCGGGCGGGATTGAGGATCTCCAGGCGGTGGGCCCGCACCTCCACCGTCCCGGTCGCCAGCTTCGGGTTCACCGTCTGGGGGGGGCGGAGGACCACCTCCCCCTCCACCTGCACCACGTACTCCGAGCGCGCCTGGTCCGCGGCCGCATGGGCCTGCGGGGCCTCCGGGCTCGCGATCACCTGCACGATGCCGGACCGATCTCGCAGGTCCAGGAAGATGAGGCCCCCCAGATCCCGACGACGGTGCACCCACCCGCACAGGCGCACGACCTGGCCCGCGTGCTCTGGTCGCAGCTCCCCGCAACCGTGGGTGCGGAACCGGGTGGGTTTCACCCCGTCCCCTCGCGCAGGGTCTCCACCACCCGGTCCAGGGGGACCACCCGCTGCTCCCCCGCCTGGAGATTCCGGAGCACCGCCTCTCCCCGCTCCAGGCCCGCGTCCAGAAGGATCACCGCATACTGTGCGCCAAGACGCGCCGCATGCCGCAGCTGGGCGCCGAGACCCCTTCCCATGAGGTCTCCCTCGGCCCGGAACCCAGCTTCCCGCAACCGATCCAGGAGTCCAAAAGCCTCCTCCTCCGCCCGGGGGCCGCTGCTGGCCACGTACACCTCCACGGGCCAGGGCTCCTCCGGAAGCACCCCCTCCTGCTCCAGGATCAGCAGCACCCGCTCGATGCCCATGCCGAAGCCCACACCGGGCGTGGGGGGGCCTCCCAGGGCCTCCGCGAGCCCGTCGTACCGTCCGCCGCCGAAGACCGCGTTCTGGGCGCCCAGCCTGCCGCTGAAGACCTCCGCGGCCGTCCGGGTGTAATAGTCGAGTCCCCGCACGATGAAGGGGTCCACCTCCGTGGGGATCCCAAGCCACGCGAACCGCCGCACCACCCCCTCGAAGTGCGCCCGGCACGCGTCACAGAGGTAGTCCAGCATCTTGGGCGCGTCTCGGGCGATCTCCCGGGTCCGCTCCACCTTGGAGTCGAAGATGCGGAGGGGGTTCGTGCGGAGCCGCCGGCGGCTGTCCTCGTCCAGTTCGTCCGCGAACCGCTCGAAGTACTCCCGGACCCGCTGGATGTAGGGTGGTCGGCAGGCCGCGTCTCCCACGCTGTTGAGGTGGACCCGGACCTCCCGCAGCCCCAGGCTCTGCAGGATCCGGATGGGCAGCGCGAGCACCTCCACGTCCGCGGCGGGGGAGGGGCTCCCCAGCACCTCCGCCCCGAACTGGGTGTGCTGCCGGTAGCGCCCCGCCTGCGGGCGGTCGTACCGGAACATCTCCGCGATGTAGTACAGCTTCACGGGCTGCGGCCGGGTGTGAAGGCCGTGCTCGAGGTACGCCCGCATCACCGGGGCCGTGCCCTCGGGCCGGAGGGTGAGGCTGCGCCCTCCCCGGTCCGTGAAGGTGTACATCTCCTTGTCCACGATGTCCGTCCCCTCCCCCACGCCCCGCAGGAACACCTCCGTGTGCTCCACCACGGGGGTCCGGATCTCCCGGTACCCGTACCGGTGCGCGAACTCCCGGCACCGGGCGAGGACGCGCTGCCACCTCTCGGACTCGGGGGGGAGCACGTCCCGCATCCCGCGGGGTGCCTGGTACCTCGCCATGGGAACCCCTCCAAATCAAAGCGCTCCGCCCGCTTGTGAGGAACGGAGCGACGCTGCGTGGCCTCCGGCCACCGATCCCGCTCGCCTTGCCGAGATTGTACCAGAGTGGTGGGGCCCGTGCCACGCGTGGCAAAATGGCGGTGCGACACCCGTTTCGGGAGTGCCACGGCACGGTGCGGGAGGTGGACATGCAGGCCATCATCCTCGCGGGAGGGAAAGGGGAACGGCTGCGGCCCTACACCCAGGATCGTCCCAAGCCCATGGTGGAGGTCCTCGGAATCCCCATTCTGGGCTACCAGATCCAGTGGCTCCGGGTGCAGGGGATCACGGACATCGTGATCGCCTGCGGGTATCGGCACGAGGTGATCCGGGACTACTTCGGGGACGGCCGCAAGTGGGGGGTACGGATCCGCTACTCCGTGGAGGAGGAGCCCCTCGGCCGCGGTGGGGCCCTCCGGCAGGCCATGGGATTCGTGGAGGGGGAGGTGTGCATCGCCACCAACGGGGACGTCATCACCAACGTGCGGATCCAGGAGGTCCTGGCCCAGCACCGGGCGAACGGGTGGCTCGTCACCGTGGTCCTCACCCCCTTCGTGAGTCCCTACGGCATCGTGGAGGTGGCGGAGGACGACCGCATCGTGGCCTTCCGGGAGAAGCCGGAGCTGCCGTACTGGATCAACGCGGGGATCTACGTGCTGAACCGGGAGGTCGAGGAGCTCCTGCCCGAGGTGGGCGACCATGAGACCACCACCTTCCCCCGGCTCGCGGCGGAGGGACGGCTGGGGGGATTTCGGTCCCGGGCGTACTGGAAGGGGGTGGACACCATGAAGGACCTCTCGGAGGTCAGCAAGGACCTGGAGGATCGGCTGCTCTCCGCGTTTCTGGGGTAGGGACCCGGAGCGACGGATCCCGGAGCGCCATGGCCACCGTGACCGCCCCCACCACCTCCCCTCCTGCCCCCCGGATGGTACGGGCGCACTCCGCGAGGGTGCTCCCCGTGGTGATGACGTCGTCCACCAGCAGCACCCGGAGCGCCCGTACAGGCCCACGCACCGCGAAGGCGCCCCGGACGTTCCCCCGCCGCTCCACCTCCGGAAGGCCCACCTGAGGGGCCGTGGGCCGCACCCGCACCAGGGTCCGGAGGAGGGGGATCCCGGTCTGCCGCGCGACGACCTTTGCCAGCTCCTCGGACTGGTTAAAGCCCCGTTCCGCCTCCCGCCGTGGGTGCAGGGGAACCGGCACGAGGGCGTCCGCGGCGGAGAGGATCGGATCCTCCCGAACCACCTCCGCCAGGGCCTGCCCCAGGGGATCCGCGAGGGCCACCCGGCCGCGGTACTTGAGGGCGTGCAGGGCGTCCCGCAACCGACCCTCGTAGAGCCCGAAGGCCCGAACCCGCAGGGGGTCCTTACCGGCCCGGCACGGGACACACGTGAAGGCGAGGTCCGGGGGGCCCGAAAGCGGCCGGCCGCACACCGAGCAGCGGGGAGGCCCGATGCGGGAGAACCGCCCAAGACACCCCGCGCACAGGGGGAAGGTTCCTCCCACCCCGCACACCTGACAGCGGGGAGGGAACAGGAGGTCCAGGACGGCCCCAAGCCAGGGCCGGAGGACCTCCGAGAAGCGGCGGTTCCCCCCAGATCCCACCCACGGAGATCAACGGGCCCAGGGGACGTTTCGGCGAAGGGATCTAGGGGAGTTCGGAGAAGGCCTCCCGGAACCGCCGGAGGGCCTCCAGGTGCTCTTCCGGCGTTCGGAACCCGCTGCGCATGGTGTTCACGCTGAGGTGAGTGCCGCCGAGCGCCCTCCACAGGCGGACCGCTTCGGGCCACCGGTCCTCCGGGGTCGTGCCCAGGTGCACGCGCCCCTCGATCCCGAATCGGTCCGGGTCGCGGCCCGCCTCCCGCACATACCCGCGCACCCGATCCAGGACCTCCGCGGCCTGGGAAGTGGGCGCCAGCTGCGAGATCCACCCGTCCGCGATCCGGGCAATGCGCCGTAAGGCCCGGTCCGCGCTCCCGCCCATCCAGATGGGGATGGGCCGCTGCACGGGAAGCGGGTTGAGGCCCGCCCGACGGATCCTGTGGTGGCGGCCCTCGAACTCCACGAGCTCCTGGGTCCACAGCAGGCGCAACAACGTGATCTGTTCTTCCACCCGCCGCCCGCGGTCGCGGAAGTTCGCCCCCAGGGCCTCGTACTCCACGGGATTCCAGCCCAATCCCACGCCCAGGCGCAGGCGGCCCCGGCTCAGCACATCCACCTCCGCGGCCTGCTTCGCGACCAGCACCGTCTGCCGCTGGGGCAGGATGACGATCCCGGTGGCGAGCTCCAGCTTCGAGGTCACCGCGCTCAGGTAGCCGAAGAGCACAAACGGCTCGTGGAAGGGGGATTCGTGGGTGTAGGGAGGCTGGGGCACCCCGAGTGCCCGGAGCCGATCCGGAGGAGCCCCCACCACGTGCTCGTAGGCCAGGAGGTAATGGTAGCCCAGCGCCTCCACCGTCTGGGCGAATTCCCGGATGACGCCCGGATCGTTCCCGATCTCCGTCTGGGGAAACACCACGCCCACGCGCACGCTCCACCTCCCGCGAATGCCGGGTTACGTCCCCTCTCGCCAGGATTCCAGGTACGCCCGCTGCTCCGGGGTAAGCTCGTCAATCCGCACGCCCATGGCGCGGAGCTTGAGGGCCGCCACCTGCCGGTCGATCGCCTCCGGCACCGGGTATACCTGGGGGGAAAGGCCCCGTCCGGCCCGCACCAGCCACTCCACGCACAGGGCCTGGTTCGCAAACGACATGTCCATGACCGCGGCGGGATGCCCTTCCGCGGCCGCGAGGTTCACGAGACGCCCCTCTGCCAGCACGTACAGCCGTCGCCCGTCCGGAAGGGTGTACTCGTCCACGTGCTCCCGCACCCGCCGCACGCTCACGCTCATGGTCTGTAGGGCCTCCAGATCGATCTCTACGTTGAAGTGGCCCGCGTTCGCGAGGACCGCCCCGTCCCGCATCTCCTCGAAGTGCTCCCGCCGCAGGACCCCGCGGTTTCCGGTCACCGTCACGAACACCTCCCCCACCCGGGCGGCTTCCAGGGAGGGCATCACCGCAAACCCGTCCATCACCGCCTCCAGGGCCGGGAGGGGGTCCACCTCCGTGACGATCACGTGGGCGCCGAGTCCCCGTGCCCGGGCCGCCACGCCCCGGCCGCAGGCCCCGTATCCGCACACCACCACCTTCCGGCCTGCCAGCAGGAGGTTTGTGGCTCGCAGGATGCCGTCCAGAGCCGATTGCCCGGTGCCGTAGCGATTGTCGAACCAGTGCTTGGTCTTGGCGTCGTTCACCGCCACGATGGGGTAGCGCAGCACCCCCTCCCGGGCCATGGCGCGCAACCGGAGGACTCCCGTGGTGGTCTCCTCCGTCCCGCCCACCACTCCTTCCAGCAGGTCCGTGCGCTCGCGGTGGAGGGTGGTGACGAGGTCCGCGCCGTCGTCCAGGGTGAGGTGCGGCTCGATCTCCAGGACCTGCTGGATGTGCCGGTAGTAGGTCTTTCGGTCCTCTCCGCGGACCGCGAAGACCTGCACCCCCTCCTCCGCCAGGGCCGCGGCCACCTCATCCTGGGTGGAGAGGGGATTGCTGGCACAGAGGGCCACCTCCCCTCCTCCCGCCATCAGGGTCCGCACCAGGGCCGCGGTCTCGCTGGTGACGTGCAGGCAGGCGGCGATGCGGAAGCCCGAAAGGGGCCTTTCCCGGGCGAACCGCTCGCGGATCTGCCGCAATACGGGCATCTCCCGCTCCGCCCACGCGATGCGGTCGCGTCCCACGGACGCGAGGGTGGGGTCCCGGATCTCGAACCGCACTACTCGATGAAGTCCCGCAGCCGCTTGCTGCGGGAGGGATGCCGCAACTTGCGCAACGCCTTGGCCTCGATCTGGCGGATGCGCTCCCGGGTAACCCCGAACTCCCGGCCCACCTCCTCCAGGGTGCGGGGTCGGCCGTCGTCCAATCCGAACCGCAGCTTCAGGACCTTCCGCTCCCGGGGCGTCAGGGTTTCCAGCACGCTTTCGAGCTGCTCCTTGAGCAGGGTATAGCTGGCGGCCTCCGCGGGGGCCAGGGCCTCCTGGTCCTCGATGAAGTCCCCGAGATGCGAGTCCTCCTCCTCCCCGATGGGGGTCTCCAGGGAGATGGGTTCCTGGGCGATCTTCATGATCTCCCGTACCCGCTCCGGCGTGAGGCCCATCTCCTCCGCGATCTCCTCCGGGGTGGGCTCGCGCCCCTTCTGCTGCAGCAGCTGCCGGCTCACGCGCACCAGCTTATTGATGGTCTCCACCATGTGCACGGGGATGCGGATGGTGCGGGCCTGGTCTGCCAGGGCCCGGGTGATGGCCTGCCGGATCCACCAAGTGGCGTAGGTGCTGAACTTGTACCCCTTGCGCCAATCGAACTTCTCTACGGCCCGGATGAGGCCGAGATTCCCCTCCTGGATGAGGTCCAAGAACAGCATGCCCCGGCCCACGTACTTCTTCGCGATGGCCACCACCAGGCGCAGGTTTGCCTCGATGAGCTTGCGCTTCGCCTCCTCATCCCCCTTCTCCATGCGCTTGGCGAGCTCCACCTCCTCCTGCGCCGTCAGGAGCGGAACCCGGCCGATCTCCTTCAGGTACATGCGGACGGGGTCGTCCACGGAGACCCCTTCCAGGGTCTCCACGTCCACCGCCTTCTCCTGATCCTCCTCCTCGTCCTCCCTGTCCTTCACGACGATGTCCATCTCCTGGAGGAGGTTGAAGACCCGCTCGCTCTCCTCCGCGTCCGTCTCCACCGCGGGGATGGCCCGTACGATCTCCTCGTACAGGAGGTGCCCCTTCTTCCGGCCGAGCTCGATGAGGTCCCGGAGCTCGGGGAAGAGCTCGTCCGAAAGCGGCCGGATGTCCGGCACGCTTCCCTTTTTCTTGTTCGCCTTCGCAGGCATCGTCCCTCAGGTCCCCTTCCCAGGCTGGTCTTGTCGAAGACGCTGGAGTTCCTCCTGGATTCGGCGTACCCCTGCTCGGTCCCCGGACCGCTGCGCCTCCTCTAGCTCACGAACGAGCGCGGCGATCCGTTCCTTCCGTTGGGCCTCCCGGAGGCGCGTAAGCCCCCCCTCCAGGTCCGGGGTGGGCGGCCGCTCGCTGAAGATCAGACGGTCGAGGACCGCCCGGGCTTCCTCACCCAGGGCCCGCCGGGCCGCGTGGACGTCCCCGAGAGCATGGGCCAGGGCCCGGAAGATCTCCCGGTGCGTCTCACCCGCGAAATCCTCCTCCCGGAGCTCCCGGAGGAGACGCTCCCGAGCCGCCTCATCGTCCAGCATCAACATGAGCAGGTACCGCTCCACCACCGGCCGCTCGCTGGCCCGCTCTACCGCCACCCGGGCCGGATCGAACGCACCGCCCCCCCTGCGCCCTCCCCTCCCGGGCCGCAGCGCACCGGCGCGGCGGCGGATCACTTCCTCCGGAACTCCGAGTCGCTTGACGAGCTGCGTCAGGTACTCGTCGCGGGCCAGTTCGTGCCGGTAGCTGGCGATCAGGGGAGCCAATTCGTCAACGATCCGGATTTTTCCTTCCACCGTCTGAGGGGAATGCGTGCGCAGGAGGTAGTCCAACCGGAAGTGGAAGATGGACTGGGCTCCCTCCACCGCCCGCAGGAAGGCGTCCCGGCCGTGACGGCGCAAAAACAGATCCGGATCCATCCCTTCCGGAAGGGTGACGGCCCGAACGCTCAGGCCCGCTTCCTCGAAGAGGGGCAGGGCCCGCTCCGCGGCCCGCTGTCCTGCCTCGTCGGAGTCGTAGACGAGCACCGCGGCGGTGGTGAACCGGCGCAGAAGCCGGACCTGGTCCGGGGTGAGGGCCGTGCCCAGGGATGCCACCGCGTGGTGGATGCCGTGCTGGTGACAGAGGATGGCGTCCAGATACCCCTCCACCAGGATGGCGTAGCCGGTCCTGCGGATGGCCTCCCGCGCAACGCTCAGGGCGTAGAGGGTCCGTCCCTTGTGAAAAACCGGACTCTCCGGAGAATTGAGATACTTCGGCTGATCCTCCTCCCGGAGGGCCCGGCCGCCGAAGGCCACGGGCCGGTCCTGGAGGTCCAGGATGGGGAAGACCAGCCGGTGCCGGAAGACGTCGTAGTGCCCGCCCTGCGGGGTGGAGCGCACGAGCCCCACCTTCGCCAGCACCTCCACCCCGTGCCCGCGGCCCACGAGGTGGCGCAGGAGAGCATCCCGGTCCTCCGGTGCATAGCCCAGCCGGAAGCGTTCTGCGGTCCGGGGATCCACCTCCCGGTGCGCCAGGTATGCCCGAGCCGTCCGTCCTGTCTCGGGGTGGAGCAGGTTTTCCTGGTAGAACCGCGCCGCGGCGTCCAGGGCCCGGTACAGGGGCTCCACCTCCTCCCGCGGAGCCGGACGCTCCCGGAGGGGAACCCCTGCCCTGCGGGCCAGCTCCCGCAGGGCCTCCCCGAAGGAGAGGCCTTCCACCCGCATGAAGAAGTCGAAGACGTCTCCCCCGGCCCCACACCCGAAGCAGTAAAACAGGCCCCGATCCCGATCCACGGTAAAGGAGGGGGTCCTCTCCGCGTGAAACGGGCACAGGCCTACGTAGCGCCGGCCGCTCCGCTTGAGGGAGACGTACGCGGAGGCGAGCTCCACGAGATCGATGCGAGAGCGGATCTGCTCCCGGATCTCCTCCGCCGCCATCCTCGGCTTTCCATCCCCTCCTTCGCCACTCCGGAACGTTCAGGATCCCCCATCCCTCTCCTCGCGCCCCGGGGATTCGGATCCGACCCCATGCGGACAAAAACGGCGGGACCCGCAGCACCCGCCCCGGGTCCCGCTCGCGTCCCCCCCTGCCCTTCTAATGTCCGTTTTTTCGCGAACGATCCCAAAACTCCTCCTTGCGGGGCCGGAAGATTTCCCTAGCCGACCCAGCTCCGGGGCAGGAAGAGGGACTCCGCGATCCGGATCGCGTACCGGTCCGTCATCCCCGCGAGGAAGTCACACACCACCCTGGGGACGGGCTCGCCGAGGGCGATGAGCCGCTGGTACTCCGGGGAGATCCGCTCCGGGTGGTCCAGGAAGTGCTCGAAGAGCATCCGGAGCAGCCGCTGGGCCCGCGGTTCCTCCGCCTTCGCCGCGGGGTTCAGATACACCCGCTCGAACAGGAAGTCCTTGAGGAGATCCAGGGCTTGGCGCACGGGCTCGCTCATGGCGATCCGGGGCCGGTCCTCGCTGCTCGCGACCACGTCCCGCACCAGGACGTCCACCCACCGGCCCCGGGTGGGTCCCAGGACTTCCCGCACCTCCCTGGGGATCTCCTCTTCCCGCAGGAGGCCCGCCCGGACCGCGTCGTCCATGTCGTGGTGCACGTAGGCGATGCGATCCGCCACCCGGGCCACCTGCCCCTCCAGGGTAGCGGGGAGCCCGTGCTCGAACTGCATGTCCGCGGTCCCCTTGCTGTGCCCCAGGATCCCGTCCCGCACTTCCCAGGTGAGGTTGAGCCCCCACTCCACGGTCCCGTCGGACCGGCGGCGCTGCTCCAGCAGATCCACGACCCGCAGGCTCTGCTCCGGGTGACGGAACCCGCCCCAGGGCCGCATCACCTCGTCCAGGGCGGCTTCGCCCGCGTGTCCGAAGGGCGGGTGTCCCAGGTCGTGGGCGAGCACGATGGCCTCCGTGAGGTCCTCGTTGAGGCGCAAGGCCCGGGCGATGGTGCGGGCGATCTGGGCCACCTCCAGGGTGTGGGTGAGCCGGGTCCGGTAGTGATCCCCTTCAGGCGCGAGGAACACCTGGGTCTTGTGCTTGAGCCGGCGGAACGCCTTGCTGTGGATCACCCGGTCCCGGTCCCGCTGAAAGCAGGTGCGGAGGTCATCCTCGGGCTCCGGGACGCGTCTTCCCCGGGAGTTGCGGCTCAAGGTGGCGTAGGGCGAGAGCCGCTCCGCCTCCTCCGCTTCCACCCGCTCCCGGATGCGGCCTACGGACTCCATCCCTCCGCCTTCCGCTCCTGCGGAGTCACCGCGAGCCGCGAGAGGTCCGCGATCCTCCGCACCAACCGCACCACCTCCCCCAGCAGAGCATGGCGGCGGCGCCGGACCTCCGGATCCGGATCGTTGACGAAGACGGCTTCGAAGAACCGCGCCACGGGGTCTCGAAGCCCGGACAGCTCCGCGAGGGCTGCCTCGTAACGCGAGGAGCAGAGGTGGGCTTCCACCTTGGGACGCACCGTCCCGATGGCCTCCAGGAGGCTTCGTTCCGCCTCGTTCTCCGCCACCGGCTCCCCCTCGGGCAGGAGGGCAGGGTCGAGGATGCGGTGTGCCCGATCGAAGGCCTCGTAGAGGGCTCCGAAGGCCGGGGTGGTCCGGAACCGGGTGAGGGCCTCCGCCCGGTCCACCACGTCCGGCACGTCCGCCCACGAGGCACTCAAGACGGCCTCCACGGTGTCGTGCGCATACCCCCGCTCCAGCAGCCAGGCCCGCAGCCGCGCGAGGAGAAAGGCGAAGACCTCCCCGTGGTCTTCCAGCTCCCGGTACCCCTCCAGGGCCCGGCGGAGCAGGGCATCCAGCGGGATTCGGATGCGGTGGGCGTGGAGGATCTCGAACAGGGCTCCCGCAGCCCGGCGCAGGCCGTAGGGATCCGCGGAGCCCGTGGGCGCAAGCCCGATCCCAAGGCACCCGGCCAGGGTGTCCGCCCGGTCCGCGATCCCCAGGAGGGCCCCGAGGCGGCCTGCGGGAGGCGCATCCTCCGCGGTCCGCGGTTTGAGGTGCTCTGCGATGGCCTCCGCGACGGCCTCCGGTTCGCCATCCAGCCGCGCATACAGCCCGCCCACGGTGCCCGCGAGTTCCGGGAACTCTCCCACCACGTGGGTGGCGAGATCCGCCTTGCACAGTTCCGCGGCCCGCACCAGGTGAGCCCGATCCTCCTCCGGGAGCTGGAGCTGTTCGGAGAGCCACGCGGCGAGGGACCGCAGCCGCTCCACCTTGTCCCACATGGTGCCCAGCCGCTCCACGAACACCATCTCCCGAAGCCGCTCCAGGCGGGTGGCGAGGGAAGCCTTCCGATCCTCCTCGTAGAAGAACCGGGCGTCCTCCAATCGGGCCCGCAGGACCCACTCGTTCCCCTCCCGAACTTGCTCCAACCCCACCTCGTCCCCGTCCCGCACCGCAATGAAATAAGGAAGCAACCGCCCCCTTTGCTCCACGGGGAAGTAGCGCTGGTGGTGCTGCATCACCGTGATGAGGATCTCCCGGGGAAGACCGAGGAACTCCGGGTCGAAGGTCCCCCGGAAGGGCGTGGGATACTCCACGAGAAAGGTGACCTCTTCGAGGAGGGAAGCGGGCACGAGGGCCTCGCCGTCCACCTCCGCGGCGAGGCGACGCACGCCCTCCAGGATCTGCGCCGCCCGCTGCCGGTGGTCCACCACCACCCGGGCCTCCTCCAGCACCCGCTCGTACTCCGCGGCGTGTGGAACGGGGTGTGGGCCGGGGCAGAGGATCCGGTGCCCTCGGGTGGTGCGGCCGCTGCGGACGCCTGCCAGCTCGAACCCGATCACCCGGTCGTCCAGCATGGCCACCATCCACCGGATGGGGCGGCCGTACCGGAGGTCGTGATCCCCCCACCGCATGGTCTTGGGGAACGAGAGGTCCGTGATCAGGCGGGGCAGGCGTTCCCGCAGGACCTCCAGGGTGGAGCGGCCCGGCACCTGAACCCGGGCGAACACGTACTCCCCCGCCTCCGTGCGCCTCCGCTCCAAGCTGTCCACGGTCACGCCCTGAGATCGCGCGAAGCCCAGGGCCGCCTGTGTGGGTCTCCCCTCGGCATCGTAGGCCACCTTCACCGCGGGGCCCCGCACCTCCCGCACCACGTCCTCCTGCCGTTCCGGCACCCCCCAGGCGGTGACCACGAGCCTCCGGGGGGTTCCGAAGGCTCGGACCTCCTGGGCGGATACCCGCTCCTCTGCCAGCAGGGTGCGAAGTCCCACCTCCAGCTGCTCGAGGGCCGGGAGGACGAACCGGCAGGACATCTCCTCCACGCCGATCTCCAGCAGAAGCCTAGGCACCCCGCACCTCCGCGGGCTCCCGCAGAAGGGGCCATCCCATGGCCTCCCGCTGGGCCAGGTAGCGCTCCGCCACCTGCCGGGCCAGGCGGCGGCAGCGGGCCATGAGGGACGCCCGCTCTTGGGCGCCCACGGCCCCTCGGGCATCCAGGAGGTTGAAGACATGAGAGCACTTCAGCACGTAGTCGTAGGCCGGGAGGACGAGGCCTGCCTCCAGGGCCGCACTCGCCTCCTGTTCGTAAGCGTCGAACCATGCCCGCAGCCGCCGGACGTCCGCCTGCTCGAACCCGTACCGGCTCCACTCCACCTCCTCCCGGTGCCGCAGCTCCCCGTAGGTGATGCCAGACGCCCACTCCAGCTCGAAGACGCTGCCCTTCCGCTGGAGGTACATGCACAGCCGCTCCAGCCCATACGTGATCTCCGCGCACACGGGACGGCAGTCAATGCCCCCGCACTGCTGGAAGTACGTGAACTGGGTGATCTCCATGCCGTCCAGCCACACCTCCCACCCAAGGCCCCAAGCGCCCAGGGTCGGGGACTCCCAGTCGTCCTCCACGAACCGCACGTCGTGGGTACGGAGGTCGATGCCCAGGGCTTCCAGGCTGCGCAGGTACACATCCTGCACGTCCTCGGGAGAGGGTTTGAGGATGACCTGGTACTGGTAGTAAGCGCCCAGGCGGTTGGGATTCTCGCCGTAGCGGGCATCCGCGGGCCGGCGGGAGAACTGCACGTACGCCACCTTCCACGGCTCCGGCCCCAGGGCCCGGAGGAAGGTGGCGGGGTGCATGGTTCCGGCCCCGACCTCCACGTCGTAGGGCTGAGCGATCACGCACCCGTAGTCCGCCCAGTACCGATCTAGGGCGAGGATGAGCTCCTGAAACCGCATCGCTTCCCTCCAAAACGCGGAGGACCTCCGTCCCGCGTCGGGACGGAGGTCTCCCCGACGCCGCTCCTGCGGCGCCCTTACCCGATGCCGAGGGGTTCCTCCTCCCGGATCCGCTCCCGGCCCTGGATCCCCGAGACCACGGAGGCCACGAGCAACCCCAGGAGCCCCGCGGCTGCCCAGGCCAGAGGGAGCTCGATGGTCCGGCCGTCGGTGCGCAGCCGGACCATCCCGCTCTGATCCACCCGCACCACCTCCCGCACCTCCTGGAGGGCCTCGGAGAGCTTCACCAGGACCTGCTTCGCCCGATCCAGATCGATCTCCATCCGTCGCACCTCAGGGATTCCTCGCCTCGAGTATATCCCCTCCGGGCGGCCGCGCGGAGGCCTGCAGGTCCCGGAGGACCCCCAGACTGCGCAGGCGCCCCTCCATGCGGGCCTCCGCATACGTCACCAAGGCATCCAAGGCCTCCGCCCGGGCAGAGGGACTCAGCCGAAGCCGGGCGAGATGGGGGGGCCGGGCGCGGCTCAGAAACCGCAGAGCTCCCACGGTTTCCCCGCGGATCCCGTGCGCCCGGGGATCCCGGAGGGCACAGGCCACGCACAGAAGCCCGCCGTCCACCACGTGCCACCCCCCCGCTCCCTGCACCCGCTGTCCGCACACCGCACACCGGTCGAGCACGGGCCGGTAGCCCAGCAGGCTCACGAGGCGCAGGACGTACCACAACGTCGCCACCTCCGGATCCCCATCCGCCAGGAGCTCCTGGGCCTGCCGCAGGGCCTCGAACACCTCGGGGTGCGGCTCCAGCTCTCCGAGCATCCGATCCGTGAGTTCCGCGCACACCGAGGCCCAGGCGGTACGGAGGAGGTCGGTGCGCAGGGCGGCGAAGCTCTCGATCACCTCCACCTGGGCCACCACGTCTAAAGTCCGGCCCCGGGCCAGGAGAAACCGGGCGTGGGTGAAGGGCTCGAGCCGGCCCGCCAGGCGGCTACCGGGGCGGCGCACCGCTTTCGCCTTCACCCCGAGCTTCCCGTGCTCCCGGGTGAGGAGGACGAGGATCCGGTCCGCCTCCCCCAGGTTGCGGCGGCCCAGCACGATCCCTTCCGCTTTGTAGACCGGCATCCTAGCCCCCCAGCCGCAACAGCCGTACCGCCACGGTGAAGTACACGGTGACGGTCACGAGGTCCATCAGGGAGGTGATGAAGGGACCGGAGGCCACCGCGGGATCCCGCCGCAGGAGCGTGAGCCCGAGGGGGACGAGGGAGCCCAAGAGGGCCGCCAGGTTCATCACCGCGAAGACCGTGGCCGCCAGGGCCAGGCTCAGGCGAGGGTCCTGCCACCACACCCACCCGATCGCCGCGGCCACCCCGGCGCTCAGCAGGGCCGACAGGAGGCCCACCAACCCCTCGCGGAGCACGAAGGCCCGATACGTCCGGCGATCCACCTCTCCCGTGGCGATGGCCCGCACCGCGATGGCCGCGCACTGGATCCCCATGTTCCCCGCCTGGTCGTTCAGCATGGGGATGAAGAAGGCGAGGGCCACCAGGGCCTGCAGGGTGTGCTCGAAGTGTCCCACCACCCGGGCCGCCACGGCCTCCAGCCCCATGAGGGCCAACAGCCACGGGAGCCGCCGCAGGGCCCGCCGCCAAGGGGAGGGTTCCACCTCCACCGCCTCCACCAGCCCCGTGAGCCGGTACGCGTCCTCCGTGGCCTCTTCCTCCACCACGTCCAGGACATCGTCCACGGTGACCACGCCCAGGAGCCTGCCGGCCCGGTCCACCACGGGAAGGGCAAGTAACCCGTACTTCTCGAACAGGCGGGCCACGGTCTCCTGATCGTCCTCCGCCTGCACGGAGACCACCCGGGTGGTCATCACCGCGGCGATGCGGGATTCCGGGCGGGCCACGATGAGGTCCCGCAGACTCACCACGCCCCGCAGCCGGCCTTCCGAGTCCACCACGTACACGTAGTACACGGTCTCCGCGGCAGGTGCCGCGCGCCGCAGGTGCTCCAGGGCCTCTTCGACCGTCTGGTCCTGGTGCACCGCCACGAACTCCGGGGTCATCCGGCCGCCCGCGGTCTGCGGCCGGTAGCGCAGGAGCCGGCGGACGTCCTCCGCCTCCGCGGGCGCCATCCGGTCCAGGAGGGTACGGGCCTCCTCGGGCCGCAGGCTTCCCAGGAGGTCTGCGGCGTCGTCCGTACTCATCCCCCCGAGGATCTCGATCTGGAGGTCAGGAGGGACCTCCTGGAGCAGGGTCCGCTGGCGCTCGGGCGGGAGATACGCCATCACCTCCGCACCCCGAGCTCCTAGGGCCTCCAGCACCTGCCTCGCCTCCGGATCCGACAGGCGCTTGAGGGCTTCTGCCACGTCCGCGGGGTGGGTTTCGCGCAGGGCCTCCCCCACGCGGGCCGGATCCCGCAGAAGCTGGCGCAACCACTCCCCAAGCCGGCTCACGGCAGCCCTCCCAGCACCAGGGTGGCCAGGATCAGGTACAGCCCGAGGGAGAGGTTGTCCGTGAGGGTCGTAAGCAGCGGGCCGCTCGCCACCGCGGGATCCACCCGGAGTGCCGCGAAGCCAAACGGCACCAGGATGCCCACCGCGGCCGCGAGGGCGAGGCTCAGGCTCATGGCCCCGCCCACCACGAACCCGAGCAGCGGATTCCCCTGCCACAGGGTCGCGAACAGGAAGGCCGCAAGCCCGCACGTCCCGCCCACCAAGGCACCCGTCAGCACCTCCCGGACCACCACCCTCCAGCGGTCCTCGTCCAACAGTCCCGTGGCCATCCCCCGCACCGCCACCGCCAGGGACTGGGTTCCCACATTCCCTGCGGTGGCCGCGATCATGGGGAAGAAGAAAGCCAGGGCCACCATCCGCTCCAGGGTGGACTCGAACCGGCTGATGAGCACCGCGGCCACCACGTCCAGGACCAGGTTGAAGGCCAGAAAGCCCGCGCGCTTTGCCACCCACCGCCAGGGGAACCTCCCCGCAAGCCCTGCCAGGGCAGCCGGAGCGCCCGCCAGACGCAGCACGTCCTCGGTGCCCTCCTCCGCGGTCACCCGCAAAAGGTCGTCCGCGGTGATGATGCCCAGCATCCGCCCCTGGCTGTCGCACACGGGCAGGGCCAGCAGGTCATACTTCTCCACCAGCCGCGCCGCCTCTTCCCGGTCCGTCTCGGGCCGGACGGTGACGAGGTCCGTGCGCATGATCTCCCGCACGGGCGCATCCGGCGGAGCCACCACCAGATCCCGGAGGGAGAACACGCCCCGCAGCCGGCCCTCCGGGTCCACCACGTACACGTAGTAGGGCAGCTCCACCTCCTGCCCCACCCGCCGCAGCTCCTCGAGGGCGTCCCGCGCCCGCAGGTGGGCGCGTACGGCCACGTACTCCGTGGTCATGAGGCCACCCGCGGTGTCCTCGGGGTACCGCAGGAGCTCCTGCACCGCCTCCGCCTCCCGTCCCATGCGGGCCAGAAGCCGGCGGAGGCGGTCCTGCGGAAGCTCTCCCAGCACGTCCGCGGCCTCGTCCGCGCCCATCTGGAGGAGGAGACGGCTGGCTTCCTCGTCGTTCAGGTGCTCCAGGAGTTGCAGGCGCACCTCGTCCGGCAGCTCTTCGAGGACCTGGGCGGCGCGGTCCGGGTCCAGGAGGAGCAGCAGGGTCAAGCGTTCCGGGCGCTCGAGCTGGAGGAAGAGATCCGCGAGGTCAGCGGGGTGCAGCTCGGCCGCGAGGGCCCGCAACCCCTCGGGTTGCCGGGCCGCCAGGTACTCCCGGGTACGATCCAGCAGGGAGGACATGGAGCCCTCGCGGTGATCGGTCCATGGCACACCAACCCGCCTCCCCACTAGACTAGTGGCATCGAGTCCGGTTGGAAAGAGAGCAGATGCGTCGGTTGATCCCGGATTGCCGGGAGGAGGCCCTGGAGGACCTGTACGCGGACCTGCGGTTCCCCGACCGCCCGGACCGGCCTCACGTGGTCCTGCACCTGGTGATGAGCGCGGACGGGGGGGCGACGCTCCGGGGGAGGACCGGAGGGATGGGGGGTCCCGCGGACCGTCTGGCGTTCCGCCGTCTGCGGGAAGCCTGCGACGCCATCCTGGTGGGCGCGGGCACCGTGCGGGAGGAGGCCTACCGACCGCCCGCCCTTTCTCCGGAAGCCCAGGCCCGCCGCATCGCCCGGGGACTCGCCCCGCTCCCGCGCCTCGTGATCCTCACCGCCCGGGCTGCCTTAGACCCGGCCCACCGGGTTTTCTCCGATCCGGGCCGGGCACCCCTCGTGGTCGCTCCCGAGGACGCGGACACGGAGGCCCTGGATGGGATCGCCCGGGTGGCGGAGGTGA
Source organism: Armatimonadota bacterium (assembly GCA_031460175.1). NCBI lineage: Bacteria > Bacillati > Candidatus Sysuimicrobiota > Candidatus Sysuimicrobiia > Candidatus Sysuimicrobiales > Candidatus Sysuimicrobiaceae > Candidatus Sysuimicrobium > Candidatus Sysuimicrobium tengchongense. The sequence continues at coordinate 58,765 of JAVKGW010000004.1, forward strand.
TGCGGTGCGGGCGGGGAGAGGTAGACCTTCCCCGGCTGCTGGGCCTCCTGCGGCCACGGGGGATCCGGTGGGTGGTGTGCGAGGGCGGACCGGTGTTGGCCGCCCAGCTCCTGGCCCTGGACCTCGTGGACGAACTCTTCCTCACCCTGGCGCCCTGGGTGGTGGGCTCCGGCGAGCGCCGCCTCGTGGACGGGGTATTGAACCCTCCCCGGCGGCTGCACCTCCTGGAAGCCCGGGAGCACGGGGGGGACCTCCTGCTGCGATACGCCCTGGTCCCGAAAGAGGAACCGCCCGCGGGATAACGAACTCCGTCTTGCCATGGGGTACGCGCTCATCGGGCGCCTGCGGGGAGGACTCGTGGTCTCCTGCCAAGCCCTTCCCGGAGAGCCGCTTTTCGGCCCTGACCTCATGGCCCGGATGGCGGTGGCGGCGTACGAGGGAGGTGCGGTCGGAATCCGGGCGAACTCCAGGGAGGACATCCGGGCCATCCGGAGGACGGTGCCGCTCCCGGTGATCGGGCTTATCAAGCGCACCTATCCGGACTCCCCCGTCACCATCACCCCGACCCTCCGGGAAGCGGAGGAGGCCATCGGGGCGGGCGCCCACATCCTCGCCCTGGACGCCACCGGCCGGCCCCGACCCGGAGGGGTCCCGCTTCCACAGCTCGTGCGGGAGATCCGCGGGCGCTGGGGGATTCCCCTCTGGGCGGACGTGAGCAACGTGGAGGAGGGAGTGGAGGCGGCCCGGATGGGATTCGACGTGGTGGCCACCACCCTGGCGGGGTACACGGAGGCCCCCGGACCCCGTGATCCCTATGCTCCGGATTTCGCACTGCTCAAGCGCTTGGTGGAGACGGTGACGGAGCGGTTCGGGGTCCCCGTGGTGGCGGAGGGTCGGATCTGGGAGCCGCATCAGGCGCGGCGGTGTTTGGAGCTGGGCGCATTTGCGGTGGTGGTCGGAAGCGCCATCACCCGCCCTCAGCTCATCACGCGGCGGTTTGTGACGGCCATGAAGGGAGGAGAGCATGCGTAGGACCCTGGGCATCGCCATCGCGTCCCTCCTGCTGACCGCGTCGGTCCAGGCGGGAGCGCCGGAGATCCGCCTGGAGTTCTGGACCATCTCCCTGCGGCCTTTCTTCACGGACTACATCACGGAGCTCGCCCGCACCTACGAGCGGCAGAACCCCGGCGTGCGGGTGCGGTGGGTGGATCAGCCCGTGGGCGCCGTGGTGCAGAAGCTCCTGGGAAGCCTCGCGGCGGGAACCCCCCCGGACGTGGTAAACCTCAACGTCCCCATGACCGCGGAGCTGGCCCAGCAGGGGGGGCTCTTTCCGCTCGGGGATCTGTTGCGGCCCGAGGACCGCGACCGGTACTTCGAGGGGATGCTCCGGTCCTTCGAGATCGCGGGGAAGCTCTACGGCCTCCCCTGGTACGTGGCGCCCCCCGTGGTGGCCTACCACGTGGGGATCTGGCGGCGGGCCGGGCTGGACCCGGATCGCCCGCCCCGCACCGCGGAGGAGCTGGTCGCGTACGCGAAGCGGATCAAGGACCGCACGGGCCTGTACGGGTTTATGCCCAACGTGGACGGCACGAACCTCCTGCAGCGGTTCCAGGAAGCGGGGCTTCCCATCCTGGCGGGAGGACGGGCGGTTTTTCACTCCGACCGTCACGTGCGGGAGCTCGAGCGGTGGGTGCGGCTCTTCCGGCAGGACTACTTCCCCGAGGAGACCCTGCGCCGGGGGTATCTGGGGGCCACGGAGCGCTACACCGCGGGACAGCTCGGCATGCTCATCACGGGCCCGCAGTTCCTGCTCCGGGTGCGGCACGACAACCGCGCGGTCTACGACCAGACGCGGGTGGGGCCCTATCCCCTCGACCGGGGCCGGGTGATCCACGCACCCCTCATGGGCCTCGCGGTTCCCAGGACCACCCGGCACCCGCGGGAGGCGGTGCGGTTCGCCCTGTACGTGACGGAGGACCGCAACCAGCTGGCCTTCTGCCGGATCGTCACCATCTTCCCCACCACCAAGGCCGCGGCCCGGGATCCCTTCTTCACCCGGCTTCCGCCGAAGCCCACCCCGGAGGACCACGCGCGCGTCCTCGACGCCCGCCAGCTCCCCTATGCCCGGGACCTCACCGTGGTGGTGCCGCACCAGGGGGAGCTCATGAAGGCCTTCCGGGACAACGTGGAGGCCGCCTTCTTCGGCCGCAAGACACCCAAGCAGGCCCTGGACGACGCGGTGCGCTTTTGGAATGCGCGGCTCTAGAGCCCTCTCCCTCGCCCCGGCCCGCTCCCTCGCGGGGCCGCGGCTGCGCACCACCCTCACGGCCTACCTCTTCCTGGCCCCGGCCCTGGTGCTGCTCGGGGCCTTCACCTTCGCACCCCTCGCCTTCGGCACCCTCCTTGCCTTCGCGGACTACAACGTCCTTGCCCCGCCCCGGTGGGTGGGAGCGGAGAACTTCCGGACCCTCGCGCGGGATCCCGCCTTCTGGGTGGCCCTCCGGAACTCCCTCCGCTACCTCCTGGTGGTGCCCGCCATCCAGGTCGCAGCCCTGGCGCTGGCGCTCCTGGTGAACCGCCGGCTCCCGGGGATCACCCTGTTCCGGGCCGCCTACTACGTCCCCGTGATCACCTCCTTCGCGGTGGCGGGGTTGATGTGGAACTGGATGTACGCCCAGCACGGGGTGGTGAACTGGGTGGGGCTCCGCCTGGGCCTGCTGGCGCGGCCCTTCGACTGGCTCAACCACCCCACCCTCGCCCTCTACGCGGTAATGCTCGTCACCTTCTGGAAGGGGATCGGGTACTACATGGTGCTGTACCTGGCGGGCCTGCAGGCGGTCCCGCAGGAGCTCCTGGAGGCCGCCCGGGTGGACGGCGCGGGTCGGGTTCAGGCGTTCCTCCTCGTCACCCTCCCCCTGCTGCGGCCCACCCTGCTCCTGTGCACCCTCCTCTCCACCCTGGCCGCGGTGAAGGTCTTCGAGGAGGTGTACGTGATGACGGGAGGAGGGCCGTTCGGGCAGACCACCACGGCCCTCCTGTACGTCTACCAGAAGGCTTTCCAGGAGTTCCGGTTCGGGCTCGCGGCCGCCGCGGGGCTGTTCGTGGCCGCCCTGGGCCTCGGGCTCTCGCTGCTATACGTCCGCCTCTTCCGGGAAGGGGGGCTGCGGCCGTGGTGAGGAAACTCCGGGTCGCCCTGGGTCACGCGCTCCTGTACGGGCTGCTCTGCGGGATCGCCCTGCTCACCCTCTTCCCATTCCTGTGGACCCTCAGCACGGCCCTGAGCACCGCGGGAGGCGTCTTTACGTTCCCGCCCCGCCTGATTCCGGAACGCCCGGGGCTTGCGAACTTCGTGGAAGTGGTCCAGGCCCTCCCGGTGGGCCGCTACTTCCTAAACTCCGTGCTCCTCACCGTCTACGGCGTGCTGGGGACGCTTCTCGTGTGCAGCCTCGCCGCCTACCCGCTGGCCCGGATGGACTTTCCGGGCCGGGACGCGATCCTCGCCGCCCTGCTGGGCACGCTGCTCCTGCCGAACGAGGCCGGGTTCGTGGTGAACTTCCTCACCCTCGGAAGGCTGGGGCTTGTGAACACCTACACGGGCGTGGTCCTGCCCTCCCTGGCCTCCGTGGTGGGCATTTTCCTGCTGCGCCAAGCCTACCTCGCCATCCCCCAGGAGCTACTGGATGCGGCCCGGGTGGATGGGGCTTCGGAGCTCCGGATCTGGGCGCGGGTCGTACTTCCCCTCAGCCGCCCCGCCCTCGCGGCTCTGGGGATCCTCTCCTCCGTGGCCTACTGGAACGCCTTCATCTGGCCCCTCGTGGTCCTCCGGGACCCGGACCGGTACCCGCTCGCGGTGGGGCTGCTGTACCTGCAGGGGCTGTTCGCCCACAACACCCGTCTCATCGCTGCGGGCACAGTGCTGGCCATGCTGCCGATCCTGGCGATGTTCGTGTTTGCCCAGCGATCCTTCATGCGGGGACTGGAGGGGGCGGTTCGATGACGACACCGCCGATCGTGGAGGTGGACCGGACCTGGGACGTGATCGTGGTGGGCGGGGGCACCGCGGGGGCCATGGCGGGAATCGCGGCCGCCCGCATGAAGGCCCGCACCCTGGTGGTGGAGGCCTTCGGGTTTCTGGGCGGGACCGCCACGGGGGCCCTCGTCACCCCCATGATGCGCAACACCGCGGGCGGGGCGAACCTCAACCGGGGGCTCACGGAGGAGCTCAAGGCCCGGCTACGAGCCCGCGGAGATGCCGGGATCAGCCCCGACGGCAACGACAACTGGTTCAACCCCGAGGGGATGAAGTTCGTGCTGGAGGAGATGCTGCTCGAGGCCGGCGGGGAGGTGCTCTACCACACCCACTTCGTGCACCCGGAGGTGGAAGGGGGATGGGTGCACGGGATCCTGGTGCACAACAAGGGGGGGCTATGGCGACTGCGGGCCCGGGTGTTCGTGGATGCCACCGGGGACGCGGACCTGGCGGCGCGGGCGGGCGCGCCGTACGCAGGCGGGGATGAGGCCGGGGTCCACCAGGCGATGACCCTCCGGTTCCACCTGGGCCACGTGGATCTATCCCGCCTCCACGACTTCCTTGTGGGGATCGGCATGCCGCAGCTGGGCCCGCGGTTCCTGCACCTGTGGATGGTGTGGGGCCGGGGCTCGCCGCTGGAACCCCTCTTCCGGCGGGCCGTGGAGGAGGGGGTGCTGCTCGAGCGGGACGGCGATTACTTCCAGGCCTTCAGCGTGCCCGGCCGGCCCGGGGAACTCTCCTTCAACTGCCCCCGCATCCGATCCGACCTCCACGACGGCACGGACCCCTGGCAGCTCTCGGCGGCCCAGGTGGACGGGCGCCGGGCCATCGAGCGGCTCGTGGCGTTTTGCCGTCGTTACCTCCCCGGCTGCGAGCACGCTTACGTGGTGATGGTGGCGCCCATGGTGGGCGTGCGGGAGACCCGGAGGATCGTGGGCGACTACGTGCTCACCCTGGAGGACATCCTCCAGTGCCGTACCTTCCCGGATGCCATCTGCCGCAACCATTACCCCGTGGACATCCACCCGGTGCGGGGCGAGCGGCTCCGGTACGAGGACCGGGGGGAAGCTCCGTACTTCCGGCCCGAGGCCTACCATGAGATCCCGTATCGGTGTCTGATCCCGCGGGGGCTGGAGAACGTGCTGGTGGCGGGGCGGTGCATCTCCGCCACCTTCGAGGCCCAGGCTTCCATCCGCATCCAGCAGAACGCCCATGCCATGGGCCAGGCTGCGGGCGTGGCCGCGGCTCTCGCGGCCCTGCGGGGCGTGGGCGTGCGGGAGGTGGACGGCCGGGCGCTCCGGGAGCTTTTGCGGCAGCAGGGGGCGTACCTGTGACCGTGCTGTTCGTCCCGCCCGATACCCGGCCTCATCCCCTGGACCTTCCCCTGCAGCTGGCGCGGATCGCGGGGCTGGATGTTCGCACGCCGCCTGCTCCCTGCCTTCCCCGACTCAACGAACCCGGAGATCTCGAGGCCCTGCACGGATGGCTAATGGAGGGGGCCCAGGAGGCCACGGCAGCCGTGGTGAGCCTTGAAACCCTCACCCTGGGCGGCCTCATCCCCTCCCGGCGGGTGGAGACGCCTGTGGAGGAGGCGGTGCGGAGGCTGGAAGTGCTCGAGACGCTGCGGGCCCGGGGCGTGCGCATCTACGCGCACGCCACCATCCCCCGGGTGGCCACGGGGGACGATCCCTTCGAGGAGAGGCCGTACTACGCGCGATTCGGCCCGCAGCTGCGGTCGTACAGCCTGTGGGCGGACCGGGCCGCGCGAGGAGACCCCGGGGCGGCACAGCGGCTAGAGGAGGTGAGACACGCCCTCCCTCCGGAAGTCCTCGCGGACTTCCTGGTTCTACGGGAGCGCGGCCGAAGGATCCACCTGGAGGCCCTGGAGCTCGTGCGGCGGGGGGTTCTCAAGCGGCTGCACCTCACCCTGGACGACACCGCGCCCGAGGGCCTTTCCGTGATGGACCGCCGGTTCCTCTCCGAGCGCGTCCGAGCCCTCGGCCTCCAGGACCGCGTGCGGATCTACCCGGGCGCAGACGAGGTTCCGTGCACCCTCCTTGCCCGGTTGCTGCTGGATGAAGTCGCCCGCAGGCCGCGGGTCCGGGTGATCTCCCCCGTGGCAGACCTTGAGCGGATTCCCACCCGGTACGAGGACGAACCCCTGGGAAGATTGCTGCGCGGTCACCTGGAGGCCGCGGGCCTCCGGGAGGCCGGGCCGGGGGAGGAAGCGGATCTCGTGGTGGCCCTGAACGCGCCGGGCCGGGCCCAGGGCGAGGCCGCGCATCAGCCAGATCCCGGGTGGGTGGACACCCCGGAGCGGGACCTGGGAGCCTTTGTGGACCGCATCGGGGAAGCCGTGCGCGCCGGCTTACCGGTGGCGGTCCTGGACGTGGCCTACGCGAACGGCGCGGACGACCGGTTCGTGCGCCTCCTGTTGGACCGGGTGGACCCCACCCGGCTTGCGGCCTACGCGGGGTGGAACACCGCGGGAAACACCCTCGGAAGTGGCCTTGGACTCGGGGTGGCGACCCTGCTCGGGACGAATCCCCTGCCCCGACTGGAGGCGCTCCTCGTGCGGCTCGCGGAGGACTGGCTCTATCAGGCCCGGGTGCGGCAGGAGGCGGACCGGGCCCTGGAACACCCCGACCCTTACGACCTCGGGCCCCTCTGGCCCCGTGCCCAGGAGGAAGTGCGTGGACGCCTCGTTCCCCGCATCGAGGCCCTGTGGCGGGAGCACTTCGCCCCGAGGCTTCCTTCTGTCGCCCTCCGCCTGGAGCCGCCGGAGCTCAGTTGGCCTCGGCTGCACGGCGTCCGGGTCCGGCTGCGGATCGTGCCCGGAGGGTGAGCCGTGAGCTCGGTGATCCTGGCCCTGGACATCGGCGGCACCAAGATCGCCGCGGCCCGGGTGGTGGAAGGGGTTGTGCTGGAGCGGCGGGAGGTCCCCACCCCCGCTCGGGAAGGGCCCCAAGCGGTGATCCGCACCGCCCTGAGCCTCCTCGAGGACTGGAGGCGGGGGGCCGTGGGGCTCGGGGTGGCGAGCGGAGGGGTCGTCCACCGGGGTCGGGTGGTCCACGCGAACCCCCGCGTCCTGCCCGACTGGGAAGGGTTGGACCTGAGGGCGGTGTTCCGGGCAACCACGGGGCTACCGGTGGAGGTTTTGAACGACGCCCAGGCCGCGGCCTGGGGGGAGTACCGATACGGCGCGGGCCGGGGTCTTGAATCCCTGGCCTTCGTCACCGTCTCCACGGGGATCGGCGCGGGGCTGGTGCTCGGAGGCCGGCTCCTCTTGGGTACCGCGGGGCTCGCGGGCCACCTGGGGCACACGGTCTGCGAGCCGGAGGGGGAAGCGTGCGGGTGCGGCCGGAGGGGGTGCCTGGAGACCGTGGCCTCCGGGATGGCCCTCGCGGAGGCCGCCCGCCGGCGGTTCGGAGTCCCCCTCGACGCCCGGACGGTGTTGGAGCGGGCTCAGCACGGGAATCCGGAAGCTTGCGCGCTCGTGGACCGTGCGGCCGAAGCCCTCGCGCAGGCCCTGGGAGATCTCCAGGCCCTCGTGGACCCCCAGGCCGTGGTGCTGGGAGGAGGCGTGGGTCTCAACCCCTATTACCGGGGGCGCCTGGAGGCCGCCCTCTCCCGCCTTCCCGGTCCCTTCCGCCCCCGCTTGCTCCCCTCCGCCCTGGGACCGGACGCGGGCCTGCTGGGGGTGGCGGACCGGGTAGGACTTTGAGGCCGCAATCCCCTAACTCGTTACAACGCGGTCAGGAGGAGGGCTACGGATGGCGGTCCGAATCGACCTGCCCCACATACCCGGACCGTGCAGGCCTACCGTCTGGGCCGTGAGGCGGAAGTCCACCACGCCCCCGAGCGGGTGGGCCTGGACCCGGAACTCCCCGGGTTCGAGCTGGAGCCCGGGCCCGTGTTCGAGGACTGAAAAGGCGAAGCACCCTGAAGGGAGTCTGCTTCTCGGCATCGTGGTCTCCTTAGGCCGGCTCCAGAACCCCTCCATGACCTCGTCCAGCTCCGCGATACCTCGCCGCGACTGGTAGCGGTACAATCGTCCTGCGATGCCGTTCACCGTGGAGGACTTCCAGGATCTCCTCCGGCTGCTGGAACAACAGCCCCACTGGAAGAGTGCCCTGAGGGCGGCTCTGCTGGGCGAGGAGTTCCTGCAGCTCCCCGTCCTGGTCCGGGACCTGGTGGAAGCCCAGCGGCGCACCGAAGAGGAGTTGCGGCGGCTCGCGGACGCCCAGCGACGCACGGAGGAGCGGCTGGAGCGTCTGGAGCAGGCGGTGGCTCAGCTCGCGGAAGCCCAGCGGCGCACGGAGGAGCGACTGGAGCGCCTGGAGCAGGTGGTGGCTCAGCTCGCGGAAGCCCAGCGACGCACGGAGGAGACCGTGCGAACCCTTGTTCGGGAGGTCGGGGCGCTCAAGGGCGAGACTCTGGAGCGCCGCTACCGGGAGAGGGCTGCGAGCTACTTCCAGCGGATCCTCCGTCGCATCCGGGTGGTGGATCACCAGCAGCTGGGACTGCTCCTGGACGATGCGCTGGACGCCGGCCACATCAGCCCGGAGGAGCGGGCGGACGTGCTGGAAGCGGACGTGGTGGCGGTGGGGCTTCGAGACGGCGAGGAGGTGTACCTCCTGGCGGAGGTCTCCGGTACGGTGACCGCCCATGACGTCCGACGTGCCCGGCGCAGGGCCGAGGTCCTGCAGCGGGCCGTGGGAAGGCCGGTCTTGAGCGCGGTCGCCGGAGAAGTCCTCTCCGACGATCCGGAGACGCTGGCAGAGGCCATGCAGGTGTGGCGCGTCCTGGACGGTCGGGCCGACCCCCCGGTTTAAGAGCGCCCCACAAACGCGGAGCCTGGGGTCCCCTTTGGGGGACCCGCCCAGTACCAGGGATGTTGGCTGGCTCTGAGCGGTTTTGTCAGGCGCTCCAGGTGTCGGATGCGCGAACCGGGAGGCTCAGCGCAGGGCCGATGCGGTCGGGCCATTCCAGCTCAAGCGCCCGCATCCCGGCCCGTAGCGCTTCCCGCAGCCGGGCCCGGCTGCGCGTAGATCCTCGCGATGGCGGATCTGATCCGACAGAGATCCTGGAGGGATTTGCGGGCGCAGGCTTCTCAGGCCGGAATGGAGCCGGCGGCGGGATTCGAACCCGCAACCTGCGGATTACAAATCCGCGGCTCTTCCCTTGAGCTACGCCGGCCCCGTTCCGAAGTGTAGCACGAGTACAAGGGACCTGGATTCCAGGAATACGTGCGCTTTACAGGCCGCGTCCTCCACGGGTATGGTGTGGGGGAAGATGCAGGGGAGGAGGAGCATCCCATGTGGAAGACCCTTCGGCATCTGGTACTCGCCGCGGAACCCCGGGGAGATGCGGACGCGGTCCACAGACTCGTGAAGGCAGCCACTGAGGGAGGGGTGGACGCCATCGCGATGGTCGGGGACCTCACCGGTCCGAACCCCACCGCGGAGACCCTTGCATCCCTCTTCAAGATCCTGGGATCCGCCAACCTGCCCACCTATCACGTCCCGGGGCCGGACGACGCGCCCATCGTGGACTACCTGCGGGAAGCCTACAACGTCGAGCTCGTCTACCCGTTCATGCACAGTGTGCACGGCACCTTCTCCATCGGCCCCGGACACGTGGTGTTCGCAGGGATGGGCGGGGAGATCATAGACGAGGCGACCCGCACCCGGGAGGAAGTCACCCGCCTGCGCTACGAGGCGTGGGAGGTGGAGTACCGCTTGAAGGTGCTGCAGGAGCTGAAGGACTCCCTCAAGGTTTTCCTGTTCACCACCCCGCCCGCGCACCGAGGTTTGGGGGAAGCGGGAAGCCAGGAGCTCGCCCAGCTCGTGAAGACCTATAACCCGCAGCTCGTGGTGGTGCGCACCCCGGAGTTGCGCACGGAGACCCTGGGCGCCTCCCTCGTGGTGAGTCCAGGATTCCTCATCCAGGGATCGGCGGCTCTGTTTGACTTCCGGGAGCGTCGCGTGGAGCGTTTCTCCCTGTCGTAGCCCTACACGGGTTCCTCTCCCGCTCAGTCCACGGCGGTGAGGACCGCCCACGCCAGATCGGGTTCCAGGTGCTCCTCCCGGTCGTCGATGCGCACCCGGATGCCCCCCTCGCGTACCTCCAGCACCTCGAGGCGGATTCCCGGAAGGACCCCCTTCTCGGATAGACGACGCAGAACCTCCGGATCCTCGTCCTCCACCTCGAGGACGTCCACCACCTCCCCCTCCTGCCGTTCCATCAGCCGCCGGACCGGTTCGAAGGGTTCCCGGACATCTCTCGGAATGCGGGCACCGTGGGGATCTCGAACCGGACGACCCAGGGCCTCGTCCAGCTCTGCCGCGAGCTCCCGGGGAGCTAGGTGCTCCAGGCGCTCCGCCTCCGCGTGCACGTCGGTCCACGGCACGCCCCCGCGGTCCACCAGGTACCGCTCCCACAGGCGGTGGGAGCGCACCAGGGCCACCGCCTGCTCCCGGCCCCGGGAGGTGAGCCGGACCCCACCGTCCCGCAGTTCCACCAGCCCCTCCTGCGCCGCCCGCCGGGCAAGGGCGAGCACCGCGGAGGGCGCAAGGCCGAGTCGCCGGGCCAGGAGGTCCACGGAGGCTCCTCCCCCGCGGTCCGCGAGGTAGGCCTGCTTCAACAGGTCCTCCCGCGCCACCCGCCGGGCGGCCTGACGTCGCCGCACCGCGTCCCACAGGACCCCCTCCCGCGGCCCCAGGAGCACGGCCAGGAGGAAGAGGACGGTGGCCACGAGCACCATGGTGGGGCCGGAAGCCACGTTCAGGTGGTAGGAGAGGTACAGGCCGCTCAGGCCGGAGACCACCCCCACCCCGACCGCCAGGGGGATCATGCGGGACATGCGGTCCGCCAGGAGGTAGGCGGTCGCCCCCGGTGTGATCAGCATGGCCACCACCAGCACGATCCCCACCGCCTGCAGGGACGCCACGATGGTGACGGACAGCAGAAGCATGAGGGTGTAGTGGAGGGCTGCCACCGGGACCCCCATGGCGCTCGCCGCGGTGGGATCGAACGTCCACAGTACGAGCTCCTTGTAGAAGAGCGCCACCACCCCGAGCACCAGGACACCGGTTGCCGCGGTGAGCAGGAGGTCGACATCCGAGACGCCGAGCACGTTTCCGAACAGGATGTGGAAAAGGTCAATGGCGCGGCTGCGGATGCGGCTGATGAGCACAAAGCCCAGGGCGAAGGCTCCGGTAAACAGGATCCCCATGGCGGAGTCTTCCTTGATGCGGGTGTGCCGCTCCACCGCGGAGATCCCGAGCGCCGTCGCCATGCCCGTGATCACCGCTCCCAGGAAGAAGGGAAGGTTCAGGAGGTATGCGAAGGCCACGCCAGGCAGCACCGCGTGGGAGACGGCATCCCCCAGCAGGGCCCACCGCTTCACCAGCAGAAAGCAGCTCAAAACCGCGCAGATCCCGCCCACCATCACCGCGGCCAGGAGGGCTCGCTGCATGAACGCGTACTGCATGGGGGCCACGAAGATCTCGTGAAGGATCATGGCGCCTCCCCCCCTCTCTGATGTGCGGCCTCCAGCAGGGTGAGACGGCCGCCGTAGGTGCGTTGCAGGAGCTCGGGAGTGAAGACCCGCTCGGGCGGCCCGTAGGCCACCAGCACCTGGTTGAGGAGCAGGAGGCGATCGAAGGCGGTCTGCGCCCGGCTGAGGTCGTGGGTGGCCACCACCACCGTTCGTCCCTCCTGCTGCAGTCGGCGCAGCAGGACATAGATGGTTTCCTCCGTGGCCGCGTCCACTCCCACGAAGGGTTCGTCCAAAAGCAGCACCCGGGCCTCCTGGGCCAGGGCACGGGCGAGGAAGACCCGTTGCTGCTGGCCGCCCGAGAGCTGCCCGATCTGGCGATCCGCGAATCCCTCCATCCCCACCTGGCGCAGGGCCTCCCGGGCGATCCTCCGGTCCTCCGGTCCGGGCCGGCGGACCAAGCCCAGGTGGACGAACCGCCCCATGAGGACCACCTCCTCCACCACGATGGGGTAGTCCCAGTCCACCTCACTGCGCTGGGGCACGTACGCCACGAGGCGTCGGGTCTGCGAGATGGGTTGGCCGAAGATCCGCACCGCCCCCGTGTCCGGCACGACCAGCCCCACCAGGGCCTTGAGGAGCGTGGACTTCCCGGCTCCGTTGGGGCCCACGAGGCCCACGAGGAGACCCGGCTCGATCTGGAACGACACGTGGCGGACGGCGGGTTGCTCCCGGTAGGAGACCGTAAGGTTGCGAACCTCGATGGCCGGTCTGCTCATCGCAGCGCCTCCACGATCGTCTTCACGTTGTGGCGCATCATCCCGATGTAGGTGTCCGCCCCCCTCCCCGCAGGTCCCAAGGAGTCCCCGTAGAGCTTGCCGCCGATGCGCACCCCGGCCTCCCGGGCCACCCGCTCCATGAGCTTGGGGTTGATGGTGGTCTCCACGAAGACCGCGGGAACCCGCTCCCGCCGGATGCGGTCTACGAGGCGCGCGATCTCCTGGGCCGAGGGCTCATCCTCCGTGCTGATCCCCCAGATGGTCCCCACCACCTGGAAACCGTAGCGATGCCCGAAGTACCGGAAGGCGTCGTGGGTGGTCACGAGTTTCCGGCGCGCGGGCGGGATCTGCTGGATCTGCTCCCGGATCCAGCGGTGCAGGCGTTCCAGCTCCTGGAGATACCGACGGGCGTTTGCCTCGTACTCCGCACGGCCCGCGGGATCAAAGGCCACCAGGGCATCCCGGATGTTCCGGACGTACACCTGTGCGAACACGGGATCCATCCAGAGGTGCGGGTCGGGATCGCCCCGGTACGGGCCGGTCTCCTGGACGGCGGGCTGCAGGCCCCGGGTGGCCTCCACCAGGACGAACCTTCCGCCCGCGTTCTCCAGCAGCTTCTCCAGCCACTTCTCCAGCTTGAGGCCGTTGTAGACCACCACCTGCGCCTCCGCGATCCGCTGCACGTCCCGGGGAACGGGCTCGTAGGTGTGGGGGTCGGCGCCCACGGGGAGAAGGCTGCTGACCTCCAGGCGGTCTCCGGCCACCTGCCGCGTGAGGTCCGCGAGGATGTTGATGGTGGCGACCACGCGGGGTCTGCCCGATGCCGGATCCGCCGCGGGCGCCGCGCAGGCGGCCAGGAGGATGGCGAGGAGGGGAAGGAACCGCCTCACGGCACAGCCTCCACGAAGACGCTCTCCGCCACCCGCTGCCCGAGCCGCACCACGGACCCAGAGGGGAGCTGAACCTCCACCCGACCATCCGGGCGCCGTCCCAGAACCCGGGCCCGCCTGCCGGGAAGCAAGCCCAGACCCGAGAGCTTCCGCAAGGTGCGGGCGTCGCTGTCCCGTACCCGGACCACGCACACGGGGCCCTCGAGGATCTCGCTGAGGCGGGGGAAGCGTCGTTCCCGCAGCTCCCCCTCGCGACTGGGGATGGGATCCCCGTGCGGATCCACCGCGGGGTCGCCCAGGGAGGCCGCGATGTGCTCCTCCAGGAGCTCGGAGAGCACGTGCTCCAGCCGCTCCGCCTCCCCGTGCACCGCCTCCACGGGGAGGCCCAGACGGTCCGCCAGGTATCGCTCCACGAGCCGATGGTGCCGGATCACCTCCAGGGCTGCCCGTTCCCCCTTCGGGGTGAGCCGGACCCCGCGATACGGGGTGTGGGTGACGAGGCCCCGGGCGCTCAGGCGCTTGAGCATCTTGGTGACGGATGCCGGGGCCACCTTCATGCGCCGGGCGATGGCGTTGGTGCTCACCCACCCGCTCTGCCCCAGCTTGTAGATGGCCTTCAGGTAGTCCTGGACGGCGGCGGTGGTGGCCATGGATCCTCCGGAATTTAGCTTATGCTAAATTCGCCCAGGCTAAAATTATAGCACACGTCACCCACCCCCCAAGGACAGCCAGGACTACGGGGAACCGGAGTCCTCCCCGGGCCCGGGGTCGCCCCGCGAGGGGACGGGCGTGCAGCGGGGGCAGGTGGGGCCGCACGGCTCCACGTGGATGGTGATGTCCGTACCGGGCAGTTCCTCCCGGATGTCCTCCTCCAGGTGATCGCAGAGGGCGTGGGCTTCCCCCACGGAGAGGGTTCGGTGGAGGACGAGGTGGAGGTCGAGGAAGCGTTGGGGCCCTACTCTGCGGGTCCGCAGGGCGTGGTAGTCGAGGATCTCGTCCCGGTGTGCCTCGAGGATGGCCCGGATCCTGGCCTCCTCCGGCTCCGGAAGCGACCGGTCCATGAGGCCGCCGAGGGCTTCCCGGTACACCCGCACGCCCATTGCCACGATGTTCAGGCCCACGGTCCCGCCCACCACAGGATCCAGCCACACCACGCCCGTGAGCCAGACCAAGCCCACGCCTCCCAGGGCCGCGAGGGAGGTCAGGACGTCCGCCAGCAGGTGCCGGGCATCCGCCTCCAGGGCCAGGGACTCCACCTCGCGGGAGACGCGCAGGAGGAACCGGGCGGTCAGGTAGTTCGCGAGGGTCGCGATGGCCACCAGGCTGAGCCCCCAGTCCAGGGCCTGGAGGGGCACGGGACGCAGGAGGCGTCTGAAGGCGGTGATCACCACCCATGCCCCGGTCACGGCCACGAGGGCCCCTTCCGTGGCCCCGCTGATGTACTCCGCCTTCCCGTGGCCGTACGGGTGCCCCGCGTCCGGAGGCCTTGCGGCCACGGCCAAAGCCACCAGGGCGATGTTCGCCGCCACCACGTTCACCACGGACTCCGCGGCATCCGAGAGAAAGGCCACGGACCCCGTGAGGAGGTAGGCGGCGGCCTTCAGCCCCAGGATCCCCACGCTCACGCTCACGGAAACGAGGGCGGCCCGCAGCGGCGTCGCCCGGTGGCCCGGGCTGGATGGAGGAGGCAACATCGTCCTATGCCAGGGGGCGCGTGCGGTCCGGACTCCTCCGGGCGCCAGGGGAAAAAGCCCGTGCTACAGCCACACCAGCCCCGCAATTCGGCGCCAGCGGCGGTCCAGCCGCCACAGCCCGGCCTCCCGGGCGTAGCGGTAGGCCTGCTCCAGCTCCTCCGGGAAGATGCGGCGGTTGATGTCCCGGTACTTCGGGTCCGTCTTCGCCTTCCACGCAGGATGGTACTGGTCCATGACGTTCACGTAGGTGTCCCGAGACAGCCGCCCCAGCCAGCGCAGGATTTCCCGGGTGTCCTCCAGCATGCCCGGCATCACCAGGTGCCGCACCAGCAGACCCCGCAGGGCGATCCCGTCCTCGTCCACCGTGAGGTCCCCCACCTGGGCGTGCATGGCGGCGATCACCTGCCGGGCCACCTCCGGGTAGTCGGGAGCAAGGAGGTAGCGCCGGGCCCGCTCCCGGTCCCACAGCTTGAAATCGGGCATGTAGATGTCCACCACCCCGTCCATGAGCCGGATGGAGTGGAGACTGTCGTAGGCGCTGGTGTTGTATACGATGGGGAGTCGCAACCCCTTCTCGATGGCGTACGGAAGGGCCTCGAGGATCTGCGGCACCACGTGCTCGGGGGTCACGAGGTTGATGTTGTGGCAGCCCAGCTCCTGCAGCCGCAGCATCATGGCCGCCAGTTCCTGAGGCGTCACATCCACCCCTTCCCCGATCTGGCTGGTCTCGAAGTTCTGACAGAAGACGCATCTCAGGTTGCACCACGAGAAAAAGATGGTCCCGCTTCCCCGCCAGCCCCGCAGCACGTCCTCCTCCCCGAAGTGGGGGAAGAAGGCGGAGACCCGGGCGTATCGGCCCACCCGGCACACCGCGAACCGGTTCTCCAGGCGGTTCGTGTGGCAGTTCCGGGGGCAGAGCGTGCAGTCGCGCAGGGCCTCCAGGGCCTCCTCCACCTTCTCCCGCAACCGCCCTTCCTCGTAGGTCCGCAGGTAGGCGGGGGTGAACTCCCGGCGCACGAACCGGCCGTCTCCGTGGACCTCCCGGGGAATCCCACGCTGTGCGAGCAGCACGTCAACCCCTCCCCTCGCATTCTCCGCGGATCTGAACCCCCGGGGCAAGACGGCTCGATAGGTTCAGGGCCTCAGGGGATCCACGGGGCGCCCCCTGAACCGGACCTCGAAGTGGAGGTGCGGACCGGTGGTGTAGCCCGTACTGCCCACCCGTCCCAGCAGGGCGCCGGCGGGGACCCGCTGGCCCGGGGAGACCAGGATGGCGGAGAGATGCCCGTAGAGGGTGCTCACCCCTCCCCCGTGGTCCACGAGCACGATCTTCCCATACCCCCCGAACCACCCTGTGTAGATCACCGTACCCGGGGATGCGGCGCGGACCGGGCTCCCCCAGGGAGCCGCGATGTCCACGCCCGTATGCATCCTGCGGATCCGGAAGAGGGGATGCAGGCGGACCCCGAAACCGGAGACCACCGGACCCCGGGCCGGCCAGACGAGCCCGGCCCGGATGCGTAGGCTGATCCGCGTGGGCGCAGCACTCCCCTGCAACCGGCGGATCAGGGCCTCCAGGCGTCGGGAGTCCTCCTCCAGCTCCTCCACCGCCCGCTCGTACAGGGCACGCTCCCTGGAGATGCGATCGAGGAGCATGCGCTTGTCCCGCTCGTGCTCCCGGAGGGCTCGGTCCCGGGCCGCCAGGGCCTGCGCGAGGGCCTCCATCTCCCGTCGCCGTGCCCCGAGCTCTGCCCGGAGCTCCCGCCACGCCCCGTACTCCCGGCGTGTCCGGTCGAGGAGTGCTGTATCCGCCCGCACGATGCGGCTCAGGAACCGGAAGCGGTTGAGGAACTCCGGAAAGGTGCGGGCTCCCAGGAGCACATCCACGTACCCCGCACGGCCGGCCCGGTAGATGTCCCGGAGCCGCCTTGCAAGCCGCGCCCTGCTCTGTCGGAGACGGACCTCCGCGGCGATCAAGCGCTCCTGCGTGCGGCGCTCCTCCGCGCGGACCCTTTGGAGCCGGGCCGCCAATCTCTCCCGCTCCCGCTCCAGAGCTTCCCGGGTGCGCTCGATGCGCTCCAGTTCCGCGAGGACCCGGCGCTCGCGGGCCCTGGTGGCCACCAGGGCCCGCCGCTTTTGGGAGAGGGCCTCCCGGAGCTCCTGCAGCTTCCGGTCCACGCTCACCGGAAGCCCCAGGGCCGGGGAGGCTAGAAGCACGCCCAGGAGGAGGCCAAGAACTCCCCGGAACCCGCCCTGCACCGGTCTCACGTCCGCGGAAGCCTCAGGGTGCTGACCGCGCTTGCCCCTCCCGCGATCCCGACCCCGCCTGCCAGGAGCACCGCGGCCAGGAGGGGGATCGCATCCCTCGGGGGAACCACGGGCCAGATGGGCCAGGAGGCCGTGAGCATCCGCACCCCAAGGACGTACCCCACCCCCAACACCCCCAGGGCCAGCAACGCGGCCACCCCGCCGTGGAGGATTCCCTCCACGAGGAAGGGAGCCCGGATGAAGCCCTCCGTGGCGCCCACCAGCCGCATGATCTCGATCTCCGGCCGCCGGGCGTGGATGGCGAGGCGCAGGGTGTTCATGATCACCACCACGGCCACCACCCCCAATACCGCGGTAGCCCCTCCCCCTGCCCACCGCACCAGGCGGGATGCCGCCAGCACCCGGTCCACCACGTCCCCGCCGTGGACCACCTCCTCGACCCCGGGGACGGATCGGAGGGCCCGGACGATCCGTGGGAGATCCCCGGGTCTAGATGGGTACACCTCGAGGGTGTCCGGGAGCGGGTTGGTCCGCACCAGGTCCCGCAGATCCACCCCCAGGGATTCCTGGAGCCGGCGCAGGGCCTCCTCCCTCGTGACGAAGACGACCCGATGGCCCACGCGTTCCGCAGCCTCCACCGCCTTCCGGACCTCTCCGGGGCTCAGCCCCTCCCGGAGGTAGGCCACCGCCACCAGCTGTCCCTCCACGTGGGCGGCCAGAAGCCGGAGATTGAGGAGCACCAGGAACGAGCTCCCCAGAGCGAGGAGGGCGGCCATGAGGGTGGTCATGGAGGCCACGCTCATGGCCGCGTGCCGCCGGACCCCCTGCCATCCGGCCTCCAGGGCGTAACCCGCGGTGGCGAGGACCGCAGCCGCCCGTTGCCGGAACCCCGGGGACACGGGCTCCTCGACGACACCGATCCACGGGGGCTCACGGACGCCCGAGGTATTCACCCCACGCCTCGTCCCGAACGACCCGGCCCTCGCAGAGCTCCACGACCCGGCGGCGGAGGATGTCCACGAGGAGGCGGTTGTGGGTGGCCATCACCACCGTGGTGCCGTGGAGGTGGATGCGCACCAGCAGCCGCATGATTTCCCACGAGGTCTCCGGGTCCAGGTTCCCCGTGGGCTCGTCCGCGAGCAGGAGTCCCGGCCGCAGGGCGATGGCCCGGGCGATGGCCACCCGCTGCTGCTCCCCTCCCGAGAGCTCGTGGGGGAAGGCATCCGCCCGGTCCAGTAGCCCCACCGTCTCCAGGGCCCACCGGATCCGGGAAGGGATCCACCCGGGAGGCACTCCCGTCACCCGGAGGGCGAACCCCACATTCTCGGCCACGGTCCGGTCCCGGAGCAGCTTGAAGTCCTGGAACACCACCCCGATCCGGCGCCGGAGGCCGGGCACCTCCCGGGGCCGCAGCCGGTTGACCTCCACCCCGCCCACCCACACGGTGCCCTCCGTAGGGACCTCCGCCCGGTACAGGAGCCGCAGGAGGGTGGACTTCCCGGCCCCAGAGGCCCCCACCAGGAAGACGAACTCCCCCGGCTCGATGGAGAGGGAGACCCCCCGGAGGGCTGCGACGCCGTTCGGATACACCTTCGTGACGTTCTGGAGGACGACGCGTGCCATGGTTCTCCGGATCTCCGTACGGCACCCTTCTGTTTGAGTTATCCGGGAATTCCCGAAATTCCTCTCGTAGGGGGGTTGGGGAATTTGGGCTCTGATCCCGCCCGCAGCCCCGTCAGCGGGCGGCCACGGAGTCCACCAGCCAGGCGAGGTAGTCGGGGTTCCCCCCCTCGATGGGGAGGGCCACCACCTCGGGCACCGTGTAGCTGTGGAGGGCCCGGACCCGGTCCACGAGGGCGGGAAGGCGCTCCCGGGTGGTCTTCACCAGCAGCAGGGACTCCTCCGCCTCCTCCACCGCGCCCTTCCACCAGTAGATGGAGTGGAGGCCATGGAGGAGGTTCACGCAGGCCGCGAGGCGCTCGTGGACCAGGGTCCGGGCGATGCGCAGGGCTTCCTCCTTCGTGGCGCAGGTGATGAGGCAAACGAGGTGCATCTAGTCCTGCTCCCGCCACCAGTCCGCGGAGACGTCCCGCCCCTTGAACACCCGTACCGTGGGTTTGGCGGGTGCTCCGGCCCGCTCCCGGGCAACCCGGGAGCGGAGCGCCTCGTACTCCCGGAGGTCCGTGAGGACCTTGATGGTGTTCCAGATCGCCTCCTCCAGCTGGCCCGCGCCCTTCGTGAGCAGGGCGAGCAGGGGCTCGATCACGCTCTTGTCGTGGAGCTTCCCCAGGAGCTTGATGGCGATCCGGCGCACGTCCAGGTCCTCGTCCTCCAGCAGCCGCAGCAGCTCCTCTTTCGACCGGGCTCCCGCCACGTCGAACAGGGCCCGCATGGCGAACTTCCGCACCTTGGGGTTCGGATGTCCCAGGGCGGCCCGGAGGCTCTCCTCCGTCTGGGGGGAGGCCAGCTTGCGGAACGCGGCGGCCACCTGCGGCGGCAGCTGCGCCTCCCGGTCCCCGTGGGGGGGCTCGATCACGCCCCGCTCCTCCAGGCGGGGCAGATGGTTCACCACCGCCTCCTGCATCCGGCCATCCGCGAGGAACAGGCGGACGAGGGGTTCCACCACCCGCTCGTCCCCCAGCCGGCACAGCAGGGCGATGGCGGACTCCCGGATGTGGACGTTCTCGTCCTGGAGGGCCGCGAGCAGCGGCTCCACCGCCCGACCGCGGAGGTCCATGATGATGCGCAGGGCCAGGTTCTGCACCCGGCGCCGGCTGCCGCGGTCCCGGAGGGTTTCCAGAAGCGGCCGGACCGCGGCGGGACCGACGCGCTTGAGGGCGTCCACGGCCGCGGTCTGCAGGTTCCGCTCGCGCCTGCCCAGCACCCGGACCAGGCCGGCGACCGCCCCGGGATCGGGGGCCTGCAGGATCTGGTTGAGGGCCTCCTGCACCACCTGTTCGGACCGGTCTCCCAGGGCGAACCGGATGCCCTCCAGGGCCCGGGGATCCCGGTGCCGCAGGCGTCCCAAGGCGTGCACCGCGCTCTTGCGCACGTACTCGTCGGGGTCGTCCAGGATGCGGCTGAGGGCCTCGATGGCCCGTCCCACGAGTTCCGCGGGCGCTTCGGGAGCCTCCAGCTTGCCCAAGGTGAGGGCCGCGTCGCTGCGCACCGCCGCATCGGGGCTCCGCAGGTTCTCCAACGCGCGTCCGACCATCGCTTCCCAGTTGGCCATCGAGATCGTCCTCCTTTGGGCCTGATCCCATTCTCGCACGGGTCCTTCCCGCTAGGCAAACGCCCTTCGGTTGCAAGGAGGCCCGCGCCCGGGTACATATGGGAGGGGTGAGCCCTGTGGCTTCTGCGCCGAGCCGGACCACACCGCCCAAGTTCGCGAACGCCGTGGAGGCGGAGTTCGCCCGGATCCTGGATTACTACGGGATCCGGTGGGAGTACGAGCCCCGCTCCTTCGTCCTCTCCTGGGACGAGGAGGGACGTCCCAAGGAGCGGTTCACCCCCGATTTCTACCTCCCGGACTTCGACCTCTACATCGAGCTCACCACCCTCAAGCAGCGGCTGGTGACCCGCAAGAACCGCAAGCTCCGGCGGCTGCGGGCCCTCTACCCGGAGGTCCGGATCCAGCTGTGGTACGCCCGGGACGTCCGCAACCTCCTCCGCAAGTACGGCATCGTCTCATGAGCGCGCATCTGGAAGCAGACATCTCCGAAATCCTGATCCCCCCCGATCGGCTTCAGGAGCGCGTCCAGGAGCTTGCCCGGCAGATCGAGCGGGACTACGCGGACCTCCGCCCCGTCCTGGTGGGGGTCCTCCGCGGCTCCGTATACTTCCTCACAGATCTCACCCGCCACCTCCGCATCCCACACGAGATCGACTTCATGGCCATCGCCGCCTATGGAACCCGCCACGCCACCACGGGGGCCGTGCGCCTCCTCAAGGACCTGGAGGACGAGATCACGGATCGCCACGTGATCCTGGTGGAGGACATCGTGGACACCGGCCTCACCGCAGCATACCTCACGCGCCTGCTGCGCGCCCGCAAGCCTGCCAGCTTCACCATCTGCGTCCTCCTGGACAAGCGGGCCCGCCGGATCGCGGAGGACCTCCCCTTGGGATACATCGGATTCGAGATCCCCGACCGGTTCGTGGTCGGCTACGGGCTGGACTTCCGCCAGCTGTACCGGAACCTGCCGTACGTGGGCGTGCTGCGGGAAGAGGTCCTCGCCCAGGAGCCCCCCTACTCCCCCTGAACCCCGACCACCTCGCGCTTGAGCTCAAAGGTCAACCGGCCATCTGCGGCGTCCACCACCACGGTGTTCCCGGCCGCGAAGCGTCCCCGGAGGATCTCATCGGAGAGGGGATCCTCCACCAGTCGCTGGATGGCCCGCCGCAGGGGTCGGGCGCCGTAGGTGGGATCGAAGCCCTCCTGCACCAGCAGGTCCTTGGCGGCATCCGTGAACTCCAGCTCGATCCCGTGCGTCCGGACCTCCCGCTGGACCCGGTCCAGCATGATGTCCACGATGGCCCGCATCTGCTCCTTGGTGAGCGGCCGGAAGACGATGACCTCGTCAATGCGGTTGAGGAACTCGGGCCGGAAGGTCCGCTTGAGCTCCTCCAGCACCTGCTCCCGCATCCGCTCGTAGCTCCGCTCCTGCTCCGCCTTCTCGTCCGTGATGGCCCGGAATCCCAGGGTCGGCACGGACCGCTCGATCTGGGGGGCACCGATGTTGCTGGTCATGATGATGACGCAGTTCTTGAAGTCCACGGTCCGGCCCTGGGCATCCGTGAGACGCCCGTCGTCCAGGATCTGCAGGAGGACGTTGAAGATCTCCGGGTGGGCCTTCTCGATCTCGTCCAGCAGGACCACACTGTACGGGCGCCGGCGCACCGCCTCCGTGAGCTGTCCCCCCTCCTCGTACCCCACGTATCCCGGGGGAGCGCCCACGAGGCGGGAGACCGTGTGTCGCTCGCTGTACTCGGACATGTCGATCCGGATGAGGGCGTTCTCGTCCCCGAAGAGGAACTCCGCCAGGGCCCGGGCCAGCTCCGTCTTCCCCACGCCCGTGGGTCCCAGGAAGATGAAGGAGCCGATGGGCCGCCGGGGATCCTTGAGTCCCGCTCGGGCCCGGCGTACGGCCCGGGAGACGGCCGCCACGGCGTCCTCCTGGCCCACGATCCGCCGGTGGAGGGCCTCCTCCATCTTCAGGAGCTTCTGGGTCTCCGCCTCCACCAGCTTCGTCACCGGGATCCCGGTCCAGCTGCTGACCACCTCCGCGATGTCCTCCGCGGTCACCACGTTGAAGTCCCGGCGGTGCTGGGCCCGCCAGCTGGCCTCCAGCTCCTCCAGCTTCTGGCGCTGCACCCGCTCCCGGTCCCGCAGCAACGCGGCCCGCTCGAAGTCCTGATTGCGGATGGCCTCCTCCTTCTCCCGCCGGACCCGCTCCACCCGCTCCTGGGCCTGCCGGAGCTCCGTGGGCAGGAAGGAGGCCTGGATGCGGATCTTGCTCGCGGCCTCATCCATGAGGTCGATGGCCTTGTCGGGAAGGTAGCGGTCCGTGATGTACCGGTGCGCGAGCTGCGCCGCGGCCACCAGGGCCTCATCGCTGATCTTCACCTTGTGGTGCGCCTCGTACCGCTCCCGCAGCCCCCGGAGGATCTCGATGGTCTGGTCCACGGTGGGCTCGCTGACCAGAATGGGCGCGAACCGGCGCTCCAGGGCCGCGTCCCGCTCGATGTACTTCCGGAACTCGTCCAGGGTAGTGGCGCCGATGCACTGCATCTCCCCCCGGGCCAGGGCCGGCTTGAGGATGTTGCTGGCGTCGATGGCGCCCTCCGCGGCACCCGCACCCACCAGGGTGTGCAGCTCGTCCACGAAGAGGATCACTTCTCCCTGGGCGCGGCGGATCTCGTCCATCACCTTCTTCATCCGCTCCTCGAATTCACCCCGATACTTGGTCCCCGCCACCAGGGCCGGGAGGTCCAACTGCACCACCCGCTTGCCCCGCAGGATCTCCGGGACCTCCCCGCGGACGATCCGCTGGGCCAGGCCCTCCACGATGGCGGTCTTGCCCACCCCGGGCTCCCCGATGAGGGCGGGGTTGTTTTTCGTGCGGCGGCTCAGGATCTGGATGACCCGCTCGATCTCCTTCTCCCGGCCGATGACGGGGTCCAGCTTCCCCTCCCGCGCCATCTTGGTGAGGTCGCGGCCGAACTCGTCCAGGGTGGGGGTCTTGCTCGCGGGACGCGTGTAGGGGGTGGTCCCCTCCTCTCCGAGGAGGTAAACCACCTGAGCCCGGACCCGTTCCAGATCCGCTCCCATGGCCTCCAGGACCCGGGCCGCGACCCCTTCCCCCTCCCGGATGAGGCCCAGGAGCAGGTGCTCCGTGCCGATGTAGTTGTGACCCAGGCGGCGGGCCTCGTCCAGGGCCAGCTCCAGCACCTTCTTGGCCCGCGGGGTGAAGGCCACCTCCTCGTAGGGGGCCCGGTCTCCCCGGCCGATGGCGGCCTCGATCTCCGCCCGGATGCGCTCCGGAGAGATCCCCAGGCTCTCCAGCACCTTGCTGGCAACCCCCTCCCCCTCCCGCACGATTCCCAGGAGGATGTGCTCGGTCCCCACCGCGCTGTGGTTGAGCCGCTTCGCCTCGTCCTGGGCCAGGATGATCACGCGCCGCGCGCGCTCCGTAAAGCGTTCAAACATCGCCATCTGCTCCCTGCCCTTCTCCCCTCACCGGATCCCTCCACCAAATCTCCCGATCCTTCCCCTCCCTTGCATTCCGCGTGCCGGTTCCGGACCCCTCATCCGGAGAAACGAGCCCGGTGGTCTGTTTCTGCCCGCTGCTCCAAAACAGAAACCGCCGGAGTTCCCGGCGGCAGGACCCTCCCCTCCACATCCCCGTGTCCTCAGGTCAGGATCTGGACGACCTCGTAGACCGCCCTGCCGCCGGGGGTCTGAACCTCCACCACCTCTCCGGGACGTCGCCCGAGCACGGCCTGCCCCACCGGGGACTTGTGGGAGATCCGGTTCTGCGCGGGATCCGCCTCCGCAGACCCCACGATCTGGAACTCGAACTCCTCGCCCGTGCCGAGCTCCCGCAGCCGCACCCGCGAACCGATCTCCACGGTGCCGTTGGAACCGTTCTCCGCGATCACCCGGGCGTTCCGGAGCAGCGTCTCCAGCTCCCGGATCCTCCCCTCCACGAACGCCTGCTCGTTCTTCGCGTCCTCGTACTCCGAGTTCTCGCTGAGATCCCCGAACTCCTTGGCCTGCCGGATCCGCTCGGCCACCTCGCGGCGCCGGACCGTCTTGAGGTACTCCAGCTCCTCCTCCAACTTCCTGAACCCGATGGGCGTAAGGAAGATCTCCTCCATCCGCGTCACCTCACCCGGAAAAGAAACACCGTGGACGATCCTCGCCCACAGTGTCGCCGTTGCCCCCGGTGGACCGGGCTGCCCCCATTATAGGGGACCGGGAAGATCCTGCCAAGCCCACCCCCCGGGCCCGATCCCGGATGCGATCCACCTCCTCGTCGGGGAGGGTCCGCTCCAGCCGGCGGAAGGCCGCGAGGCGGAACCCGTGCTTGTCCGCCAGCCGCGCGATCTCCTGGACCTGCTCCACCGTGAGATCCCGCCCCAGGCTGAAGTTCTCGTAGCGGCCCTCCAAGGCGAGGATCATGGTCTCCGCCATGCAGGCCTCACAGGTGCCCGGCGGATACCCGAAATCGAACCCGAACTCCGCCTCCCCCGGAACCTCGATCACGCTCCCGTCGATGACCAGCACGTCGTCCCGGTGCTGGTACACAGCCGGGGAGACGTTTCGGGGCCGTGCCACGTCGCACACCACGGCTCCGGGCTTGAGGTCCTCGGGCTCGATGAGGACCCGGGGGGCGCTCGTGACCGCGAGGACGATGTCCGCATCCGCCACCCCGGTGCGGGGGTCCGTGCTCACCGTCACCTCCGCGTCGGATTCCCCCTGAATCCGCTCCCGGAGGGATTCCAGGCGCCTGCGGCTTCTGGCCACGAGCACCAGGGAGGGGACCTTGCGGGCCAGGATGCGGGCGCACACGGATCCGATGGACCCGGTGGCGCCCACCACCGCGGCCCGGGCCTCCGAGAGGGGGATCCCCATCCGGTCCGCGGCCCGCAGGGCCCCCTCGATGGCGGTGGCGGCGGTGTAGGAGTTCCCCGTGGTGACCGCAAGCCGGGTGTTCGCGGCAACCGTCACCCCCGCGTCTCCCACCACCTTCGTGAAGGCCCCCAGGCCCAGGATCTTCGCCCCTAACCGCTCTGCCAGCCGAGCACACTGGATGAGCCGGTGGTACACGAACCGGAGGTCGGATTCCAGCAGGGTGCGCGGGGTGAGGGGGAGCCCGATGAGCCACCCTTCCGCCCGGGAGCCGACGGGGGAGCGGATGCCCGTGATGTGGGAGAGCTCCATGGGGGGGAGGCGCTTGAAGACCTCCTCCACCCAGCGGGGCGGAAACCACCGGGTGAAGGCAAACCGCCAGCTGAAGTGCACGGGCTCCAGCGGGTGGAGGACGAACGCGAACCGTTCCATGGGGGATCCGCCCCTCCTCTCCATCTTAGCGCTCCATGGGCGTGGACCGCGCGGCCTCCCACACCCTCCGGAGGGGGTCGGAGCGAGGCGCGTTCAGCCAGCTCACCCGCGGCCGGAAGCCGAACCGGTGCATCCACGTCATGTACTCCTCCGGGGTGATGGTCTCCGGATCCTTCCCGGCGAACGCCACCACCAGGGCCTGGAGCACGTTGGTGGCGAAGGAACGCCCTCCGAGTTCCGGGCCCGTGGTCACCAGCAGGGCCACCCCGCGTTGCCGCAGATCCTCCACGTCCTCCGGGGTGACGGTCTGCGTCAGCACCACCCGGTCGGGGAGCTCCCGGGGCATGTAGCGCCGGATGTAGTGGAAGTCCCCGCACACCACCTCCGCC
This sequence comes from Armatimonadota bacterium, assembly GCA_031460175.1. Taxonomy (NCBI): domain Bacteria; kingdom Bacillati; phylum Candidatus Sysuimicrobiota; class Candidatus Sysuimicrobiia; order Candidatus Sysuimicrobiales; family Candidatus Sysuimicrobiaceae; genus Candidatus Sysuimicrobium; species Candidatus Sysuimicrobium tengchongense. Next base: position 84,882 of record JAVKGW010000004.1, read on the forward strand.
CACCGGAAGGCCCAACCGAACCGCGGCCGGCGGCGCTCCTGCTTTTCCCCCGTGGGGTAAAACCAGCGGAAGGGCAGGCGGGAGATCACGGGGAGGAGCAGCGCCCCCAGGATCTGGACGCTGCGCAGGGAGCGTAGGGGAATCGGAAGCCCCAGAGCGAAGAGGAAGTCCCCGTACAGGACCTGCGCCCCGACCTCCGCCAGGGCCTCCGCCATCCCGTACCGGTCCACGGAGTTCACCTGGAGCACCCTCCTCCCCCGCAGGGAGAGCCCCACCTCCCGGGGCAGGAACTCCCGCACCAGGTACCGCTCCCAGGTGTGCTTGATGCCGTTCCCGTCCACCACGGGCGTGTGCCGGACGTCCCGCACCAGGCGCACGATGTCCCGGAGGTAGTAGCGCCGGCGGCCCGTTTCCACGAAGAGATCCGCGCCTCCGATCCCGATGGCGTCCACCTTCCCGTCCAGCTCCCGGAGCCACCGGCGGAACCGTGCGTAATCTCCGTCCGTCCCGATGCGCTCGATGCGCACAGGCTCTCCCAGGAGCACCAGCTCCACCCGGGCGTCCCGCCGGGAGGAGCCCAGGCTCAGGCTGACCACCCGCTTCATCCCGGGAGTAGGGTAACACGGCTCTCCCCCCGCGGGGGGAGAGCCGGTTTAGGGAACGCGGAGCTCCGTGCGGTTGCGCAGGTACAGGATGCGCAGGCCCTCCAGCGTGAGGAGAGGGTCGTGGTGGTCGATGCAGGAGGCCTCGTGGAGGACGAGCTCCGCCCACCCACCGGTGGCCACCACCGTGGCCTTCCCGCCCAGCTCCGCCTTCATGCGGGCCACAATCCCCTCCACGAGGCCCACCGCGCCCCAGAAGATCCCCGCCTGCATGGCGGCCACGGTGCTGCGGCCGATGACACTTCGGGTGCGGACGAACTCCACCCGGCGCAGCTGCGCCGCGTGCTCCACCAGGGCCTCCGCGGAGACCCCGATGCCGGGCGCGATGGCACCGCCCAGGAAATCGCCCTCCCGGGAGACCGCGGTGAAGGTGGTGGCGGTCCCCAGATCCACCACGATGGTGGGACCTCCGTATCGGGCGTAGGCGGCCACCGCGTTGCAGATGCGATCCGCGCCGACCTCCCGGGGGTTCTCGTACAGGATGCGCATGCCGGTCCGGATCCCCGGCCCCACCATGAGGGGCTCGCATCCGAAGTATTTCTCGCTCAGCCGCTCCATGGTATCCACCAGGGGCGGGACCACACAGGCCACCGCCACGTGCCGGACGTCCCCGGTTCGAAGGCCATGGTGGTGGAAGAGGGCACCCAGCAGCATCCCGTACTCGTCCTCGGTCCGGGCGGGGTCCGTAGCGATCCGCCAGTGCACGACCGGAGGGCCTTCCCGCTCGGGCGGATCGTAGACCGCGGCCTTGATGAGGGTGTTGTTCACGTTGAGGGCGAGCAGCATCCTACACCAGCCGTGCGGCCCTCAGGGCCCGGTACACGGGCACGGTCACCACCACCGCCAGCAGGGCCTCCGGGAGTCCGTGGGTGGCCCCCACCACCACCGCGGCGCCGGGGGGCATGAGCTGAGGGAACCGCAACACGATCAGTCCCAGCACCCCCACGGTATTCGTGAGCGTGCCCACCACCGCGGCCGCGGCCACGGGCGCGTGCTCGCCCCGGAGCAGGAGGTACGCCACCCCGGCCACCCCGAGCCCGCCCAGGACCGCCGCCAGGGGGTGCGGAGCTGTGGTCGAGGTCACCGCGTGGTAGAGGTTCACGAGCCAGCTCGGCTGGATCTTTCCCGCGCGGAAGGCCGCCTCGAAGGCTTTGGCACCTGGTCCCAGCACCGCATACACCGCGGCCCCACACGCCAGGCACGCGACTCCCCGGGCGGCGCGGCGGCTGAGGACCGCGAAGGCGTAGGCGGCGAGCACCCCGATGAGGATCCTCGGCCCGAAGGCGATGAGGGGATCCTTGAAGAAGGGGAGGGTGGCGCGGCTGAAGCTGAAGAAGCCGAACACCGCCCCCACCAGTGCCCCGGCGGCTGGACCCCGCGCGATGCCCGCGAGGATGGCGGGGAGATGCATGGTGGTGGCGGCTCCCGCCGGCGTGGGCGCGGGGATGAAGCCGATCCCGGGGACGAGGCCCATGACCGCGCTGATGGCCCCCAGGACCCCAACCACGGTGAGATCCCGGGTCTGCAAACGAAACCCCCTCCGCAGCTGCGGAGAGGGCAGGTCTCCTGCACCCATGCTGCACCTCCGTTCCAGTCTGGATCTTCCAGTACCGGACGGACCGAATCTCCTTCGGTTCGCCGGGTCCGGCTCCTCCGGGAGGATGCCGGCCAGTTCAGACTAAACCATACCACACCATACCACCGGAATCAGGGGTTGAGCAAGACCGCGGGCTTTACCCGGAGACCCCCTCGCCCCGGTCCCCGAGCCCCGGAACCCCGTGCAGGCCCCGGGCGAGCCGGACGGCCCGCCGGATCGCCTCTGCCACCACCTCCGGGATCACCGCGGCCACCGCGTCGTAGGCGGCCTCCATCGTCCCCGTGGCGAGGGCGAAGACCACGTCCCCGTCGAGGGAGGTGTGGGAGGGGGAGACCGCCCGGCCGATGCCGTGATGGGCCAGGCGGGCGAGGCGGTTCGCCGCCACCTTGTCCAGCCGGGCGTTCGTCGCGACCACGCCGATTACCGTGTTCCCCAGCGGCCGAAACCCAACGCCCCGCTTCAAGAGGGATCGGGAGCCCACAAATGCCCCGGTTTGCGGATCCCGGGTGCCCGCGAGGACCGTCCCGTCCTCCTCCACCACGTCTCCGACCGCGTTCACCACCATGAGGGCGCCCACCACCACCCCATCCCCGAGCCACGCAGACCAGCTTCCCACCCCACCCTTCATGGCCCCCGCAGGCCCGAGAAGCTTGCCCACCGTGGCCCCGGTCCCCGCCCCCACGCTTCCCTCCTCCGCGGGCCCGGAGGTCGCGGCCTCACAGGCCCGGTAGCCCATCTCCGGTCCCGGCCGGACGTCCGACCGGCCCAGGGCCAGGTCGTAGATCACCGCGGCGGGTACGATGGGTACCCGTGCGACCCCGGTCTCGAACCCCACGCCTCGCTCCTCGAGGTACCGCATCACGCCGTCCGCCGCGGCTAGACCGAAAGCACTCCCTCCGGTGAGGAGCACCGCGTGCACCTCTTGCACCGTCGCGAGGGGATGCAGGAGATCCGTCTCCCGGGTCCCCGGAGCAAATCCCCGGACCTCCACCCCGGCCACAGCCCCCCGCTCGCAAAGCACCACGGTGCACCCGGTGGCCGCCTCGCGGTCCGTGGCGTGCCCCACCCGGATTCCTTCCACGTCCGTGATGCCCGGCATCTTACGCCTCCCCCGGGGCGAGCTCCCCCGCCACGACGCGCATGGCGGACCCGTCCGGGAGGCGCAGGAGGAGGGCTCCATCCCCGTCCACGGCCTCCGCGATCCCCTCGTAGGTTCCGCTGGGGAGGTGGACGCGCACCCGCCGGCCCAGGGTGGTGCTGCGGTCGCGCCACCACCGGAGGACGGTGGCGAAGTCGTCGCCCCGAAACGCCTCGTACACGACCTCCAACTCCCCGCACACCGCGCAGAACAGGTCCCCGAGATCCACGGGTGTGCCGAGTTCCGCGGCAAGGGAGGTGGCACCTTCCGGGAGGTCCGAGGAGGGGTTGGCGTTGAGGCCGATCCCCAGGACCACCCACCGCGCGTCTGGTCCCGCCTCCGCGAGGACCCCCCCCACCTTTTTCCGGCTCACCAGGAGGTCATTGGGCCAGCGCAGTCCCACCGTCAGCCCGCATGCGCGCTCGATGGCCCGGGCCGCGGCCACCCCGCCCACGAGGCTGAGTTTGGGGACCTCCGGGGGGGAGACGGGGGGACGGAGGACCACGGAGAGGTAAAGTCCGCCCCGGGGTGAGACCCAGGGACGGCCCAGGCGGCCCCGGCCCGCGGTCTGCACCTCCGCCACCACCACGGTCCCCTCGGGAGCCTGGGCCGCGGCCAGCTCCCGGGCCAGATCCTGGGTGGAGGAGACCACCTCGAACACGTGGAGGAGACGTCCCACGTACCGGGTACGCAGCCGGTCACGGATGCCTGCGGCGAGGCTCACGGTGCGGGCTCCCTCAACCGCTCTACCCGTACCGCGGCGTATCCCAGGGCTCCCCCCAGTCGCACGTGCGGCTTGCGGACCTCCACCCGCACGCCCTGGACCCTCTCCAGCGCCAGCAGCCGCCGGGCGATCTCCTCCGCCAGCGCCTCGAGGAGCTGACGGGGCGGCCCCTCCACGACCTCCCGCACGGCCCGATACACCTCCCGGTAGTCCAGGGTATCCTCCAGGCGGTCGGAGGCACCGGGCCCTCGGAGGTCGCAAACCACCTCCACGTCTACGAAGAAGGGCTGGCCGCGCTCGCGCTCCTCCGGCCGAACCCCGTGGAACCCGTAAAAGGCCATGTCCTTGAGGAGGATCCGGTCCACCTCACACCTCCGGATCCCGCCACCCCCGGAGCACCGCGTCCGCTACCCGCATGGCCCGGACCACCGCCCGGACATCGTGCACGCGCACGAGATCTGCCCCGTTCGCCGCGGACAGGACGCAGAGGGCGATGGTCCCCTCCACCCGCTCCCTGGGAGGTGCGTCCTGGAGGATCCGGCCGATGGTGGACTTGCGGGAGGGACCCACGAGGATGGGGCATCCCAGGGCCCGCAGCTCTCCGAGCCGTCGGACCAGCTCCAGGTTGTGCTCAGGCCGCTTGCCGAAACCGAACCCCGGGTCCACCACGATCCGGTCCGGGGAGATGCCCTGCTCTCGCGCGAAGGCGATGCGCTCCGCGAGGAATGCCCGGATCTCCCCCATGACGTCCTCGTAGCGGGGATCCCGCTGCATGTCCCTCGGGGTCCCCTTCATGTGCATGAGCACCACGGGACACCCGAACTCCGCCACCACCCGACTCATCTCCGGATCCGCCCGAAGGGCACTGGTGTCGTTCACCATCCAGGCTCCCGCCCGCAGGGCCCTTCGGGCCACCTCGGCTTTCTGGGTGTCCACGCTGATGGGAACGTCCACGGCCGCGGAGAGGGCCTCCACCACGGGAATCACCCGCCGCAGCTCTTCCTCGAGAGGCACCGGATCCGCCCCGGGCCGGGTGGACTCGCCGCCCACGTCCAGGAGGTCCGCGCCCGCCGCCACCATCTCCTGAGCCCGGCTCAGGGCGGCTTCCACGGGATCGGGGAGGCGGAGCAGGCCGTCCCCGCTGAAGGAGTCCGGGGTCACGTTCAGGATCCCCATCACGAGGGTCCGCTCCCCCAACCGCAGCCGGTATCGGCCGTAAGCGAGCTCGCGCACGGTTTCCAGCATCCCTCTCCCGTGGGCGGCAGACGGAAGCGTCACTCGCGAATGGGGGAGAAGTGCACCACGGTGACCCAGTCGTCCAGGGTGATGGGCCGCCCGTAGATGGCGGAGAGGAACTCTATAAGCTCTTCGTGCCGCCGGAACTCGGGGTTCTCCCGCTCGATCTCCCGCGGGGTGAGGTCCCGGAGCTGCTTGTACTCCGTCCGGTCGATGACCGCGCAGAAGATCTTCTGGCGTTCCCCGAACTTCCGCCCCACGGTGACCCAGACGACCTGCCCCTCCCGGTACTTGTCCCGCTTGTCACCCAGACGCACCGTGGCCGTCTTGCGCCCCTGGCGCAGCTGCTCCGCGAACACGGGGGAGTAGAAATTCAGCGCATACACGGCTACGGCCCTACCAAGGTGATGTTCGCCTGGCGCTGCGTCCGCCTCCGCTCCCCCACCGCCACCTCCCTCTCCCTCAGGTGGTACCGCACCCGGACCGTCTGGATCTCCGGCGGGTCCGAGGTGAGGAGCGGAAGAACCTGGAACACCCGTTCGGCAACCACCTCCGTGACGTCCGAGAAGAAGGCCCGCCACCGCTTCCGATCCTGGGGGACCGCCTTGACCCCGTCCAGCACCACCCGGAAATCCGCGGTCCCCGCCTGCAGGCGCACCTCCCGCACCGTGCCCTCTCCCACCACCCCCTCCACCAACCGCCTCGCGACCACCTCGGGGGGCGGAGGGCGCCGGGCCTGCTCGTAGCGGATCTGCCAGATCGCCACCACCACGGCCAGGAGGACCACCATCGCGGCGTATGCCGCGGCGGTCCGCCAGGGAACGTCGGATCTGGATGATCGCTTCGGCAACCGGGCACCTCCGTCCGCCTAGACACCCACTATACTACAGGCGGAAACACCTGCGGAATCTCGTCCGAGGGGGTGGCAGCATGGAGCGCGGCGCGCTCATCATCGTGGATCTCCAGAACGACTTCTGCCCAGGCGGAGCGCTCCCCGTGCCGGGAGGGCACGACATCGTGTCCGTGGTGAACGCGCTCTCCCTGCGCTTCCAGGAGGCGGGACGACCCGTGATCGCCACGCAGGACTGGCACCCCGCGGACCACGTCTCCTTCCAGACCCGGGGAGGCCCTTGGCCCGTGCACTGCGTGCAGGGGACCCCGGGCGCGGACCTGCATCCGCTCCTGCGTCGGGAGCCCATCACGCACCTCGTCCGGAAGGCGTACCGTCGGGACGAGGAAGCCTACTCGGGCTTCCAGGGGACGGGGCTTGCGGAGCTGCTGCGGGCCCTGGGGGTGGAGGAGGTGTACGTCTGCGGCCTTGCCATGGACGTGTGCGTGAACTTCACCGCCCTGGATGCGGCGCGGGCCGGATTCCGCACCACCATCCTCGAGGACGCCACCCGGCCCGTGTTCCCCGAGCAGCTGGAGGAGAAGCGCCGGGCATGGCAGGAGGCCGGGGTGGTGGTCCGGAGGGCCCAGGACCTGCTGGGGGCTCCGGTGGGGGGATAGGCCCCGTAGAGGATGGAGGAGATCCGGGTCGGCTGCTGCGGGCTCCCGCGCGGCCTTGCGGAGTATGCCCGCACCTTCCCGGTGGTGGAGATCCAGCAGACCTTCTACCATCCCCCGCTTCCGGGGACCGCGGCCCGATGGCGGACACAGGTCCCTGAGGAATTCGAGTTCACCCTGAAGGCATGGCAACTGATCACCCACCCGCCCTCCAGCCCCACGTACCGGCGCCTGCGCCAGCCGATTCCGCCCGGAGCGGAGGACCGGTACGGGTTCTTCGCGCCCACGGAGGAGGTCCGGCAGGCCTGGCAGCGAACCCGGGAGACCGCGGAGGTGCTCCGGGCGCGGATCGTGGTCTTCCAGTGCCCGGCCCGGTTCACGCCTGACCCGCCGCACCTCCGAAACCTCCGCTCCTTCTTCACCCAGGTGGACCGCGGGGGGATCCGGTGCGCGTGGGAGCCCAGAGGGAACTGGCCCGCGGAGCTGGTGGCGCAGCTGTGTCAGGAGCTGGACCTCCTCCACTGCGTGGACCCCTTCGTCACCCCTCCCGTGTACGGGCAACCCAGGTACTTCCGGCTCCACGGCCGCGGGGGATACCGCTACCGGTACACGGACGAGGATCTCCGGGCCCTCCGGGACATGTGCTCAGGAGCCGCATACGTGCTGTTCAACAACGTGCACATGTGGGAGGACGCCCTCCGGTTCCGGGCCCTCCTGCAGACCCCGTGACGGCGAGCTCAGAAGAGCTCCCCGCTCCTCCGGAGGGAGATTCCCAGGTGCGCACAGGCGGCGGGCGTGATGCGGCGGCCCGCGGGGGTGCGCACGAGGAAGCCGATCTTGAGGAGATAGGGTTCCACCACCTCCACCAGGGTGTCGGGTTCCTCCTGGAGGGAGGCGGCGATGGCCTCGATCCCCACGGGCCCTCCCCCGTACACCTCCGCGATGACCCGCAGGAAATCCCGATCCAGGGCATCCAGGCCCAGCTCGTCCACCCCCTCGAAGGCCAGGGCCTCCGCGGCCACCTCCTGGGTAATCCGGCCGTCTGAGCGCACCTGCGCGAAGTCCCGCACGCGCCGCAGCAGGCGGTTGGCGATCCGGGGCGTGCCCCGTGAACGGCGGGCGATCTCCATGGCTCCTTCCTGCGCGATCTCCACCCCCAGGATCCGGGCCGACCTCCGCACCACCTGAGCCAGCTCCTCCGGGGTGTAGAAGTCCAGGTGGAAGAAGATCCCGAACCGCTCCCGCAGGGGGGCGCTCAGCATTCCCGCCCGGGTGGTGGCGCCGATGAGGGTGAAGGGACGCAGCCGGTACCGGAGGGTACGGGCGTGCACGCCGCGGTCGAGCACGAAGTGCACGCAGAAGTCCTCCATGGCAGGGTACAGGAGTTCCTCCACCGCCCGGGTCAGCCGGTGGATCTCGTCGATGAAGAGGATATCCCCCTCCTCCAGGTTCGTGAGGATGCCCATGAGGTCTCCGCCCCGCTCCAGGGCCGGTCCGGAGGTCTGCACGAGGTTCGCGTGCATTTCCGCGGCGATCACGTGGGCCAGGGTGGTTTTCCCGAGACCGGGAGGGCCATGCAGGAGGATGTGGTCCAGGACCTCCCCTCGATCCCGGGCGGCCTGGATGGCGATGCGCAGACCCTCCCGTACCCGGGACTGCCCCACGCACTCGTCGAGGGTGCGGGGCCGGAGGGAGCGCAGAAAGGTCGTGTCCTCCGGAGGCAAGGAAGCGCTCGTGAACCGCTCCCGACTCACGACCGAGCCTCCCGCTGCGCCCGGTACACCTCCTGGAAGAGCTCCTCCGCGCTTCGGACCGCGGGGTTACGGCGGAGGGCTTCCTCCACCATGCGCCGGGCCTCCCCGGGCCGGTGTCCGAGCTGCTTGATGAGGATCTCCAGCACCTCCTCCCGGAAGTCCACCTCCACGGGCGTCCTCGGGATCTCCGGGCGCAGCAGGGCGAACTTCCCCATCTTCCCGTGGAGGGCCGCCACCACCTTCTCCGCGGTGCGGGCTCCCAGGCCCGGAAGCCGTTTGAGAAAGCCCACGTCGCGCCGTTCGATGGCGTCCGCGATCTCGTGCACGGGACGGGCCATGGCCCTCACCGCCCGGGCCGGGCCGAGGCCGTCCACGGTGATGAACCGCTCGAAGAACTCCCGCTCCACCCAGGTGCGGAATCCCACCAGGAAGGGTTTGGGTTGGTTCGGGCTCGCCTGGTACGAGATGTACAGGGCCACCTCCTCTCCTTCCCGGATCCCCGCGTCCGCGAGATAGGCGGGGAGCACCACCTCGTACCCCACGCCCCCGCACTCCACCACCACTCCCCCCTCCATCCGGTGCAGGACCTTCCCCCGCAGGTAGCTGATCACGGTCCCCCCTCCCCCACCCTCCCCAACAGCGCCAGGGCCAGGGCCAGGGCATCCGCGGCGTGATGCGGGAGGTTTCCCTCAACCCCCAGCCGGGCGCACACGGCGGCCTGCACCTGGGCTTTCGGAGCCCGGCCGTTTCCCGTGATGGCCCGCTTCACCTCCGCGGGCGGGAGGGAGACGACCCGGACTCCCGCGTGTGCGGCCGCCAGGAACAACACCCCCTGCACGTGTCCGATGCGGATCCCCGCATGCGGGAACCGGAGATGGCTGAAGGCATCCTCCAGGACCGCCATGTCCGGCCGGGTCTCCTCCATCAGGGCGCGGGCGTCCGCGTAGATCTCCCCCAGACGCGCCTCCAGGGATCCCTCCAACCGCGTGCGGATCACCCCGGCTTCCACCAGCACGGAGGCCGTTCCCTCTGCCCGGACCACCGCGTACCCCGTGGCCCGTAAACCCGGATCGAACCCCACCACGATCATGGCCGGATGGGCGAACCTCTGTTTGATTCTCCGGCCAACCGGATCCTCCCCGCAAGGGGAAAGTTTTAGCCCACCCGCTGGAGGATCTCCTCGGGGATGTCGAAGTTCGCGTAAACCTGTTGGACGTCGTCCAGGTCCTCCAGGGCCTCCAGGAGCCTCAGGACGCGCTCGGCCTCCGGGCCATGCACGGGGACCGTGGACCTGGGAAGGAGGGTGATCTCCGCCCGGCCGATCTCGATGCCGGCCCGGGTGAGGGCTTCCCGAACCCGGTTGAGGTCCTCGGGGGCCGTGATCACCTCGTAGACTCCGTCGTCCGGCCGCACGTCCTCCGCTCCTGCCTCGAGGGCGACCAGCAGGAGGTCGTCCTCAGAGATCCGGCCTCGATCTACCTGGATCACGCCCTTCCGGTCGAACATCCAGGCCACGGCGCCTGCCTCCGCCATGCTCCCCCCCAAGCGGTGGAAGACGGAGCGGATCTCCGCGGCGGTGCGGTTGCGGTTGTCCGTTGCGGCCCGGACCAGGATGGCCACCCCACCCGGCCCGTACCCCTCGTAGGTCACCTCCTCGTAGTGCTCCCCACCTCCGGCTCCGGCGCCCCGGGTGATGGCCCGCTGGATGTTCTCGTTGGGCATTCCGGCCTCCCGGGCCCGCTCGATGGCGCTGCGCAGCCGCGGGTTGGCGTCCGGGTTACCGCCTCCCTCGCGGGCGGCCACGATGATCTCCCGCGTGAGCTTGCTGAAGAGCTTACCGCGCACGCGGTCCATCTTCTCCTTCTTGATCCGGATGTTGTGCCACCTGGAGTGTCCCGCCATAGCCTTAAACCCCTTTTCCCTTTGGGCTCGAGACCATTGTAGCGCCTGCTACCGCTCCGTGACCGTGACCCCGGCGGTGGCCTGGGCACCCCCCGGGCTCCAGGCGGTCACCGTGATCACGTACCGGGCTCCCAGAAACCCCAGGGGAGAGCCCACGGTGAGGCGAAAGGTCCCGTCCGGTCCTGCCGAGAGCCACTCATCCCGGAGGAGCACGGGCGTGGCCCCCCCTTCCAGGGTGACGACAACCCGCACCCGGCTTCCGGGCGTGGTCTTCCCCGCCACCTCGAAGGGGGAGGAGACGGAATCCCCTGCCGCTGGGGCGTGGAGTTTGACCACGTGCCCCGACCCCTCCTCCGGGCCCGTCCGGCCCGCGGGGCCCGGCTCCCCAGGGGCGGGGACCCCTTCGGGACGCGGGAAGTCCACCGGAGGCCGGTTGACGAGGGCCTCCCTCATGAACCGGGCCCACAGGCGGGCGGGGACGGTCCCTCCCACCACCCCGCGCATGGGGGTGTTGTCGTCGTTGCCCACCCACACCGCCGCCACGAGATCCGGGGTGTAGCCCACGAACCAGGCGTTGCGGTAGTCGTCCGTGGTCCCGGTCTTCCCCGCGGCCGGACGTCCGATGTCCGCGGCGCGTCCGGTTCCCCGGAGGATCACCCCCCGGAGGATGTCCGTCATGGTGTACGCCACCTCCGGTCGGAGAGCGAGACGGCGCTCCGGGCTGAACTCGTCCAGCACGCGGCCCGCGGCGTCCGTCACCCGGATGATGGCCATGGGCTGGGCGTGAACGCCGTTGGCCGCCAGGGTGCCGTAGGCGGAGGCCATCTCCAGCACCGTGACCTCCGAGGTGCCCAAGGCGAGGGAGAGGTTGGGTCGGAGGTCGCTCTGGATCCCCATGCGGCGGGCGGTCTCGATCACCGCCTGCGGTCCCAACTCCGCCAGCACCCGGACCGCGGGCACGTTCCGGGAGTGCTCCACCGCCCGACGGAGGGAGAGGGGACCCCAGTATGTCCGGTCGTAGTTCTTCGGCTGCCACTCTCCGAATCCCGGGACGCGGTAGCGGACGGGCTCATCCCGGAGGATGTCCTCCGGGGAGGCCCCATGTTCCAGGGCGGTCACGTAAATGAAGGGCTTGAAGGCGCTTCCGGGCTGACGGCGCGCCTGCCAAGCCCGGTTGAACTGCGACCGGTGAAAGTCCACGCCGCCCACCATGGCCTTGATGTGGCCGGTACGCGGATCCAAGGCAACAAGGGCTCCCTGGGAGACCCTGCTTCCCCGGGCTTCCGCGATGCCCTGCGCGATGATCCGCTGGGCCAGCTCCTGGAGGCGCACGTCCAGGGTGGTGTAGACCCGCAGACCCCCCCGGTACACCCGTTCCTCCCCGTACCTCTGGAGGAGAAAGGGGAGGAGATAGGAGACGAAGTACGGGGCGCGGATTCCCACCAGGCCTGCGTTGACCGGGGTCCGGCGAAGCCCCAGGGGAGCCCGCAGGGCGGCCTGCGCTTGCTCCTCGGAGAGGAAGCCCACCTCCACCATCTTGCGCAGCACCTGCTCCTGCCGGCGTTTGGCGGCTGGGAAGTTCCGGAAAGGATCGTAGCGGGAGGGGGCCTGGATCAGCCCGGCCAGCAAGCTCGCCTCTGGTAGACCGAGTTCTCCCACCCTCCGGTTGAAGTACACCTGGGCCGCCATCTCCACCCCGTAGGCGCCGTTCCCGAAGTACACCTGGTTCAGGTAGCGCTCCAGGATCTCGTCCTTGGTGAGGTGGCGCTCCATCTCCAGGGCGAGCAGCATCTCGTGCAGCTTCCGGGTCAGGGTGCGCTCGGGGGTCAGGAACAGGGTGCGGGCCAACTGCTGGGTGATGGTGCTCCCCCCCTCCAGGATCCGGTTCCGGGTGAGGTTCACCCAGAGGGCCCGCGCCACCCCGATGGCGTCCACGCCACGGTGCCGGTAGAACCGCTCGTCCTCGATGGCGATCACCGCCTGCTGCAGGACCCGGGGGATGGCGGAGAGGGGCACGTAGACGCGGTTCTCGCGGTAAAGGCTCGCGATGAGCTCCCCGTTGGCCGCGTAGATGCGGGTGGCCTGGCTTGGCGGGTGGTAAAGGACGGAGACATCCGGGAGGGAGGCCCGAGCCGCCAGGAGCAGGGCGGCCACCCCCGCGAGGGACGCCACGGAGAGACTCGCGAGCAGGGCCGAACCCACCACCACCCATCGGGCTCTCCCCCGAGGCCGCCTTCGGGAGGACCGGCCATGGCCCTTCATCCGGAACCTCCTCACAGGATCCCACGCGTCCCCATGGTACCAAACAATTCCGACGCCTACCCGGCCCGAAGAGGGGACGAGAGGACTGGCACGGGAGTTGCTTGCAGCGGGAGTGAGGGGATGAGCACGGAACGCACTCCCTGGTGGAGACGAGCGGATTCGAACCGCCGACCTCCGCGTTGCGAACGCGGCGCTCTCCCAGCTGAGCTACGTCCCCACGCCGCCCGTGATTTTACCGAACCCGCGGGAATCCCGCAACGCCCCGGAACAACCCGTCCTGAGTTCCCGTTAGCAAGGAAGGTGCGGACGAGCTTCGCGGATCCCTTGCCCTCCGTGGTATGCTGGGGGCTTGGTGAGAGCCGGGAGGAGGCGGACACCATGAATCCTTCTGCCGCGCAGCTGGTCACCCTGAACGCTCCTCGCCTGGAGCGTCATCCTGAGAACCCCATCCTCCAGCCCACCACCCACTGGTGGGAGTGCCGGTGGGTGTTCAACCCCGGGGCCGCGGTCCACCGGGGGCGGGTGCACCTCCTGTACCGGGCCCAGGGGGAGGACTGGATCTCCCGGTTCGGGCTGGCCATCTTGGAGGAGGATGGGGTCCGGGTCGCGTACCGGAGCCCCCTTCCAGTGTTCGAGCCGGACGTGAACAACCCCTGGGAACGGCTGGGGGTAGAGGATCCCCGGATCACCCGCATCGCGGATCAGTACTACGTGTGCTACACCGCCGCGAGCCTCTACCCGGCCCTCAAGCCCAGAACTTACCGGCGGCCGAGCCCCTTTGGGGACACTGGGGTACCGTGGCGTACCCGGATCGCCATCGCCACCACCCGGGACTTCCGGAACTTCCGGCGACGGGGAATCGCCTTCGGGCAGTGGGAGAACAAGAACGGCGCCCTCTTCCCCACCCGGTTCGAGGGCCGGTACCTGCTGCTCCACCGGATCTTCCCGGACATCCACCTGGGATCGAGCAAGGACCTACGCCACTGGCACAACTACGGGCCCCTCCTCCGACCCCGGCCCGGTATGTGGGACAGCAACCGGGTAGGCGCAGGAGGCCCACCCCTCCGGACCCCGTACGGGTGGCTTCTGATCTACCACGGGGTGGACGAAAACCGGGTCTACCGGCTCGGCGCGGCCCTCCTGGATCTTCACAACCCCCGACGGGTTCTGGGCCGTTCCACGGAACCCATCCTGGAACCCGAGGAGCCGTACGAGCGGGAGGGACTGGTGCCCAACGTGGTCTTCACCTGCGGAGCGGTGTTCTACCGAGGCCGGCTCATGGTCTATTACGGGGGTGCGGACCGGGTGGTGGCTGTGGCCTCCGTCCCCACGGGGAGGATCCTGACCTGGGCTCGGGAGGTGGCCCTTCGCGCTCAGCGGGACGGCCGGGTCTAAGCTCAGCGCCCTTCCCGCAGGACCCGCTCGTAGGCCCGGAGGTGGTCCTGCACCATCCGTCGGGCGCTGAACCGTTCCTCCACCCACGCGCGGCAGGCCTCCCGGGAGAGCTCCCGGACCCGCCCGACCGCCTCCACAGCCCCTTCCAGGTCCTCCACCACGAAGCCCGTGCGGCCGTGGGCCACGACTTCCGGGACCGCGCCCCGTCGGGTGCCGATCACCGGGAGGCCGCATGCCATGGCCTCGATCATGGTGAGCCCGAAGGCCTCCTCGTATTCCACCAAGTGCAGAAAGGCCAGGGCCTGGCAGCTGAGCCGGTTGCGCTCCTGGGCGGTTACGGGGCCGATGAACCGAACGAGGTCCCCGTCCAGGTAGGGCTCTACCTCCTGCGCGAAGTAGGCCTCTTCCTCCGGCGGCACGATCCCCCCGATGACCAGGGGGATCCGGGTTCGCCGCGCGAGGGCGATGGCGGTGTGCACCCCCTTCACCCGGGCGATCCGTCCCACGAAGAGCAGGAAGTCGCCCGGGGTGTCGCTGAAGGGGAAGCGCTCCACCTCCACCCCGTGGTGGATGGTGGCCACGTAGCGGAGCTCCGGGAGGAGACGGCGCTCCGCGTGGCTGACGGCGATGTAGGGAAGGTGGCGGAAGGACCGGTAGAGGACCGCGCTGTCGGGTTCCGCGCCTGAGCCGTGGAGGGTGGTCACCACGGGTCTCGGCACGAAGGGCGTGTACGAGACCACGAAGGAGCCCGCGTGGTTGTGCACGAGGTCAAAGGCCTCCGCCTGCTCCAGACACCGCACCGCGTGCAGGATCTCATACCCCCGCGCGGCCCGCCGGAGCTCGGGATCCTCCATAAGGGGACGGGGGACGACGCTCTCCAGTCTCGCCCGCGTGAGGGAGTCCCCGGTGGCGAACAGCGTGACCTCCACCCCGGCCCGGACCAATCCCTCCACCAGGGTGCTGGTGGCCTGCTCCCACCCCCCGTAGTGCCGGGGCGGGCACCGCCAGGCGATGGGCGCGAGGACGGCCACCCGCATCTAGGCCTGCAGGCTCAGGGCGGCCAGGAGATAGGCGAGGCACGCCTCGGCTCCGCAGTTCTCGTTGGGGCCTCCGGGGCCGAGGCCGTCCCGGCAGGCTCCGTCCTCATCCACGAGAGGCACCCCCAGGAGGTTCTCCCCCAGGAACCATCCCCATGCACGGAGCGCGGCCTCCCGATACCACGGACGTCCCGTCCACCGCCACGCCTCCATACATGCCTCCACCAATGCCCCGGGATCCACCGGCTGCTGATCCCAGCGGGCCTTGCGTCCTCCCCGCGGATACCACCCTCGGTTCCCGACCGGGACCACGATCCCGTCCTCCATCACCACCTCCAGGAGGAAGTCCAGGGTACGCAGGGCCGCATGGGCCCACTCCCCGCGGAGGTGGGCCGCCCGCAGCAGGGCCAGGGGAACCCGACCCAGCTCGTACGTGAGCACCGGCTCCGGCCACGGCCAGTCCTCCGGGGTGTCCCGCATCTGCCGGTAGAGGGCTTGACCGACTTCCTCCGCCGCATCCTCAACCCCCGCAGCCAGCAGGCCCAGCAGGGCATTGGCCCGACCGCGACAGGTGCGGAGGCTCCGGACGGTGAACAGAGATCGCCCGAACAGCGTCTGCGCCGCCCGTCGCAGGGGGTCCGGCAGGGGCGAAACGATGGTCTCGCCCAGGGCCCACACGCACCGGCCCTGGCAGTCCTCCGAGACCTCACAGGCGAGCGGACGACCATCCCCATCCCACAGGTTGTGGAACCACCCGTCGGGCCGCAGGCTACGGGCCAGGAAGTCCAGATAGATCCGGCCCAGCTCCACCTGGCCGATCCGGGCCGCCACCACCAGGCCCCGCGCGTTGTCGTCCGCGGTGTAGCCGCTCCCTCGGTCCGGCCGCTTGCCCCGGGCGAACTGGATGAGCCCGAAGGCGTCCGTGAGGCGTCTCAGGTGAACCCACCGGACCGCTACGAGCGTGGTCCGCTCCGTCCGGCCCATGGGTCCGCCCTACACCGCCGCCTCCACCTGCACCTGCCGCGCGACTTCCTGGAAGAGGGCCGCGTACGCTTGAGCCACCACGGACCAGCGCATCTGCTGGGCGAACCGCCAGGTCCGCTCCCCGATCCGCTCCCGCCGGTCCGGATCCGAGAGGAGGTCGGTCACCGCGGCCGCGATGGCGGCAGGCGACCGGAAGGGCACGAGAACCCCGCGGCCGTCCCCGAGCACGTCCTGCGCGTAACGGTACGGGGTGCTCACCACCGCGCACCCGCACGCCAGCGCCCAGGAGAGGGTGCCGCTCACGATCTGCTCGGGGTTGAGATAGGGAGTGAGGTAGACGTCCGTGGCCTGAAGATACCCGATGAGCTCCTCGTCTCCCATGTAGCGGTTCTCGAACCGCACCAGGTCCCCGATCCCCAGGCGCTGCACCCGCTCCACCAGCATGTTCCGGTACCACTCCCCCTCCCGGCGCCGCAGGTTCGGGTGGGTTTCCCCCAGCACCAGGTACAGCACGTTCGGGAAGACCCGGGCCACGGAAGGCAGGGCGTCCAGAACGTCCTCGATGCCTTTGCCGGGGCTCACCAACCCGAAGGTGGTGAGTACCCACCGATCCTCCAGACCCAGCCGCGCCTTCGCCTCCGACCGGGGAACCCTCTCCACCGCGGGGACTCCGTGCCAGATCATGCGCACCCGACTGCGGGACACCCCGTATCGCTCCTCGAGGAGATCCACCGCGGAGGGGCTCAGGACCACCACGGCCGCGGAGCGGCGGCAAAGGGTCCGGATGATCTGTCGGGCCCTGGCCGGCGGATTCGAGAGCACCGTGTGAAGGGTGGTCACCACGGGACGCTCCAGATGATCCAGGAGCTCCAGCAGGTCCTCCCCCCACTCTCCCCCGAAGATCCCGAACTCGTGCTGGATGTTCACCACGTCCACCCGCTCCCGGTTGAGACGCAACGCCGCGGAGCGGTAGTCCTCCCGGCAGTTCTCCCGGATCTCCCCCATCACCTCCGGGCCGTACCGGTACGGCCCGTTCTCATCGTTCATGGCCACCACCCTGGGGCACACCCCCAGCTCCCGCAGCCCGCGGGCGAGGTCCCGGCTGAAGGTGGCGATCCCGCACTCCCGGGGAGGATAGGTGGAGAGGATGACGACGTTCAGACGGTCTTGATTCTCCCGCGCGTTGCGCACATCTCTCACCTCCTTTGCGAACCGAGTCCGTAGCCTCGAGTGCCGCAGCGAAGGTGGTGCGACGTCACGCGGGGCCGCGGGCGAAAAGCCCTCTGTCCACTGGAGCGGCCCCCATGGACCGGCCTTGGACAGATTGAGACGCGTCTTTAGTATACCGAAATGGTGGCCCGATGGCCACGGAAGGAGGAGAGCACAGAATCGTCGAACATCTTCCCGGGTGATGGATGGCACACGCGGCCGACACCAGGTCCTGCTGGATGCGAAAGGAGGAGCGTCCGGTGCGGGTCTGCGTGTATTACGAGTACCGTCCCTCCCTTCTTCCCAGTGGCGGGATTCGCACCGCATACCGGAACCACATGGAGGCGCTGCGTCTGGCCGGGGTTGAGATCGCCCTCCGGCCCCGAGACCCGCACGACCTCCTGCACCTCCACTCCACGGGTCCTCTCTCCCTGCTGCTCCTGGAGCGCACCGCGGGCACGCGGCCCGTGGTGGTACACGCCCACACCACCGCGGAGGACTTCGCGAACTCTTTCCGGTTGAGCGATGCAGTGGCGCCCATGCTGGGACGCTACCTCCGGTACTTCTACAACCGGGCGGACCTCGTGATCGCCCCAAGCCCCTACACGGCCCGGATCCTCCGACGGCATGGCGTGGAGGCGCCCGTGGAGGTGGTGAGCAACGGGGTGGACGTGCGACGGTTCACCCCGGATCCCCGGCGGCGCATCCGGGGCCGGTCCCGGTATCGCCTCAACGGCTTCGTGGTGTTCGCGGTGGGATTGGTGCTCCTGCGTAAGGGGATCGAGCTCTTCTGCGAGACCGCGAGGCGGGTGCCGGAGGTTCGATTCGTGTGGTTCGGTCCCATCCACAAGGCGGTGAAGTCCGAGACCCTGAGGGTCCTGGAGCGGGCACCCGAGAACGTCCGGTTCACGGGGTACGTGGAGAACGTGCTGGACGCTTACGCCGCGGGGGATGTCTTCTTCTTCCCCAGCGCGGTGGAGAATGAAGGGATCGCGGTGCTGGAGGCAGCCGCCTGCGGAAAGCCCCTCCTGCTGCGCGCGGTGGACTGCTTCCGCGACCGGTTCGCCCACGGGGTGAACTGCCTAATGGCCAACGACCCGGATGCCTTCGCCGCGTACATCCGCCAGCTCCGGGACGACCCCGAACTCCGGGAACGGCTCGCGCGGCAGGCCCGGGCCTTCGCGGAGCAGCACCGGCTGGAAGTGGTGGGCATCCGGCTACGGGACCTGTACCAGGACCTGCTCCTCCAGCGCACGGGCGCCCCCCGCGCGAACCCGGTTCCCTGAGGCCGGCACCTATGCGGATCGGAGCACGAGGGAGGTGTTCCCCTTCTGGATGGCCACGTACCGCACCTGAGGCTGCGCGCTCAGGCGCTCCAACAGCACGGCCAGGGAGTTCCGGGAGGCCCCGGCCGCCCGGCCGCCGTTCCCCTTCACCCCCTGTACCTCTCCCTCCCCCTTCATGATGCAGTGCAGGAGCAGGGTCTCCTCGTCCGCGTGCACCATTCCCAGCTTCTGCCGGACCACCTCCAGGGGGGCCTCTTCCTCCTCCCGCAGCGCCTCCAACTGGGCGGCGATCTCCCGCGCCCGGGCCCGTCCGAGGATCCGATCCTTCACCTCCGGATCCATCCAGGTGTACCCCGAGTCTTCCCCAAAGGCCCCGAGGGCGAACCGGATCACCTCGTCCGTCACCAGCTGGTATCGCTCCCCCGTCAGCACGTTCAGAGCCGCCTGTGTGGCCACGTGCTGGGAGTAGGGCGTGATCATGATGGGGTACCCGAGGTCTGCCCGGACCCGCACGATCTCCTCCAGGACTTCCTGCAACCGGTGCTCCATGCGCAGCTCCCGCAGCTGGAACCGCAGGTTGGAGATGACCCCTCCCGGGACCTGGTGCACGTACTGGCCGTAGTCGTACTCCAAGGGCATCCCCACGGGCCTCCCCTCCCTTCGGGCGAACGCCCACAGCCGCTCCGAAGCCGCCCGCACCGCCTCCTCCTTTACCCGCACCGGCACTCCCACATACCGGGCGTTGTGCATCACGTTGAACACGGAGGGCTGCGAGGACCCGTTCGCGAGGGGCGGGATGGCGGTGTGCACGACCCGGACTCCCAGCTGAATGGCCTCCAGATAGCAGAGGGGCGCGAGCCCCGTGGTGCAGTGCGAGTGGAGCTCCACCGGGACATCCCCCGCGGCCTCCAGGATGGCGGGCAGCAGGGTCCGGACCCGGTCCGGCGTGAGGAGTCCCCCCTGATCCTTGAGGTAGATGGCATCCGGTTTGAAGGCCAAGAGCTCCCGGGTCTTCTCCGCGTAATACGCATCCGTGTGCCGGGGGGAGAGGGTGTACGAGAGGGCGAAGACGATCTGGTAGTTCAGGGATCGCAGGAAGGGGACCAGCCACGGGAAGAGCCGTTTGGGCTGGTCCATGGTGTTGGCCGTGAGCTGGGCCCGGTTCAACGCCCCGAGGGCCGCCACCCGCTCGAAGAACAGCATGGTCAGGCAGCGGGGATTGACACCCGCGAAGGGGTTGAGGCTCACGGCGCCCATGCACGCCTTGGTCACGTCCCGGAGGACCCGTGCCACCACCCGACACATCTCCCACGGATCCTCCCGGAGATCCCGTACGAACTTCTTGAAGTAAATGGGATTTACCGGCACCTCCACCGCCTGGAACTCCGCCCGGACCAGATCCTCCGCCACCTCCGCGATGAGCCGCGTGGGGATGTCGGAGGCCCACAGGCTTTGGGCTCCGTCCCGAAGCGTCGTGTCCACAAGCCGTACCGGATCCATCCTCCTCCCTCAAACCGCAAGATAGGCCTGCTTCAGCGACTCGTCCCCCAGGAGGGCCTCGTACGTGCCCTGGAACTGTACCTGACCCTTGTCCAGGATGTAGATCCTCGAGCTGAGGCCCGCGGCGAACCATAGGTTCTGCTCGGAGAGCAGGATCGCCAGTCCCGTCTCCTTGAGCTTCCGGACCTGTTCCCAGAGGGCCTGGACCACCAAAGGGGCCAGGCCCTCGGAAGGCTCGTCGAGCAGCAGGATCCTGGGATCCCCCATGAGGGCACGGGCGATGGCCAGCATCCGCTGTTCTCCCCCGCTGAGGGATCGGCCGGGCCGGTTCTGCAAGGGCTCCAAGGCGGGGAAGAGCTCGAAGATCTTCTCCACCGTCCACCCTTGGCCGCCCCGGGCTTGGGGGCGTCCCTCCGCGCCCACCAGCAGGTTCTCCAGAACCGTCAACCCGGGGAAGATGCGGCGGTCCTCCGGCACGTACCCGATCCCCATGCGCCGGATGGTATGGGGGGGACGCCCGACCAGGTTCTGCCCGCGGAAGAGGATGCGCCCTTCCACCTGCGGGACCAGGCCCATGATGGACTTCAGGGTGGTGCTCTTGCCGGCCCCGTTCCGTCCCAGGAGGCACACGACTTCTCCTTCCTGGACGGAGAGGGCCACGTCCTGGAGAACCCAGCCGTGGCCATACCCCGCGAACACCCGCTCCAGCACCAGCATGGTTCCTTACCGTCCCTCAGGCCTCCCGCTTCCCCGGACCCCCTCCCCGAGGTAGACCCGCCGGACCTCCGGATCCGCCCGGATCTCCTCCGGACGCCCCTCCGCGATCACCGTGCCCCGGTTCAGCACGGTGATGCGGTCCGCCACGGAGAACACCACGTCCATATCGTGCTCGATGAGCAAGGTGGTGATCCCCCGCGCCTCCACCACCCTCCGCACCAGGGCCATGAGCGATGGACGCTCCGGGACCGGGATCCCGGAAGTGGGCTCGTCCAACAGCAGAATCTCCGGATCACACGCGAGGGCCAGGGCCAGCTCCAGCTTCTTGCGGTCTCCGTGCGGGAGCTCCCCTGCCCGTCGGTGGGCCTGCTCCTCCAGGTGCACCTGCCGGAGGATGTCCCACGCCTTCTCGACCGCCACCCGGCGGAAGGGCGCGAACGGCTGCCACAGGTGGCCCCCCAGGACCGCACAGGCCAGCTGCACGTTTTCCAGAGCGGTGGCGGTCGGAAAGACGCTCGTGATCTGGAACGTCCGTGCGACCCGCTTCTGCACCACCCGATGTGGGGCCAATCCCGTAACGTCCTCCCCCCGGATCCAGATCCGGCCCCGGTCCGGCCGCAGGAATCCCGTGAGGAGGTGGAAGAGGGTGGTCTTGCCCGCCCCGTTGGGACCGATGATGGCGTGGACGGTCCCCTCGCGCACCGCGAGGTTTACCCCGGCCACCGCGGCCACTCCCCCGAACCGCTTCCAGAGGTCCTCGGTGTGAAGGACCCACTCGTGCAAGGCTTCCTTCACCCCCGCCGTCTACCCCACACCTCCACAAGCCCCCTGGGGGCCAGGAAGGCCGCCAACACCAGCAATCCCCCGAGGAAGAACTGCCAGTAGGGCGTGGCCCGGGGAGCCAGGAACGTCAGGGTTTTGATCACCACGGCCCCCAGTACAGGACCCGCGAACCGGTCTGCCCCTCCCAGCACCACCATGAGGGCCGCTTCCGCAGAGCTCTGCCAGCCCGCCACCTTGGGGAAGATGCTCCCGTGGTGGAAGACGAACAGACCTCCCGCGAGTCCCGCGAGTCCTCCGGAGAGGGTGAACGCCGCCCACTGCACCCGTCGCGCGGGGATCCCGATGGCCTCCGCCCGGTGCGGGCTATCCCGCACGGCCCTCAGGGCAGCGCCGAAGGGGGACTCGCAGACCCGCCAAAGCCCCCAGAGGGCGAGCCCGACCACCACCAGCACCAGGTAGTAGTACATCAGGGGCTCCGTCCAGGGAGCCGGCGGAAACACATCCGTGAGGCCATCGTCGCCGCCCGTCAATTCCTTCCACTTCCAGAACACGGTGTACAGGAGCTGGCCGAAGGCGAGGGTGAGCATGACGAAGTAGGCGCCCGCCAGCCGGACACAGAAGTACCCGACCCCTGCGGCCGCGAGGATGGCCGCCACGGTCCCCACCCCCACGGTGGCGAACCACGGGAGCCCCACGCGCTTCACGAGGATCCCCGCCACGTACCCGCCGACCCCAAAGAAGGCCGCGTGTCCCAGGCTGAGCATGCCGCCGTATCCCACCAGGAGGTTGAGGCTCGTGGCCAGGAGGGCCGCCAGCAGCACGTCCACGGCCTGCACCACATAGGGGGAGGGGAGGACCAGGGGCACCGCGAGGAGTCCCACAATCCCCACCGTCCCGATGAGGAGCCGTCCCCACGTCCCTGGGCGGGCGGCCGCGAGCGTCTGTGCGTCCCACAAGCGCTTGGCCTCCACGGCTCCCCTCGCCCCTCAGTCCACCCCGAACAGCCCTTTCGGTCGCACCATCAGCACCAGGGCCATGAGGGCGAAGACAAAGGCGATGGCGAACTGCGGAAGCACGAGGATGCCGAAGGCCTGCGTGAGCCCCACCAGGACCGCGGTGGCCGCCGCCCCGAGAATGCTCCCCAATCCGCCCACCACCACCACCACGAAGGCGTCGATCACCGCGCTCACGTCCATCCCCAAGCTCGCCCCGGAGATGGGCACCACCAGAACGCCCGCGAGCCCCGCCAGGGCGGTCCCCACCGCGAACACCTGGGTCGCGAGCCGCGATTCGTCCACCCCGCATGCGGCCGCCATCTCCCGATCCTGGGCCACAGCCCGCACCAGCCGTCCCCACCGGGTACGCTGCACGATCCATCCAAGGACCAGTGCCACCCCTCCGCTTACCCCGATCACCACCGCGTAGTAACCGGGGAAGGTTACTCCCCCGATGGAGATCGTCCCGAACCGCCCCAGGACGGGAACGCTCTTCGGGAACTCCCCCCAGATGTACCGACAGAGGTCGGAGATCATGAAGATGAGCGCCACCATGGGCAGGAGCTGGACACGGAGGGGCGCCCCATAGAATCTACGGATGAGCACGCGCTCCAGTCCTGCCCCCACAAGACCCGTGAGCAGGGGGACGGTCCCCATCAGGATCCAGAAGCCTCCCGCCCGATGGAGGAGCAGTTCCCCCAGCGCATACGCCAGGAACCCCGAGAGCATGAAGAAGGATCCGTGGGCGAGGTTCAGGAACCGGGAGACGCCGAACACAAGCCATACCCCGGCCGCCAGCAGGAACAGGAAGGAGGCGGAGACCAGGGCGCTGATGAGCTGGAGGCCCAGGAGGGCGTGCATGCCGCGCTACCGGCCCAGGGCCCGGAGCCGCTTGATCTGCTCCTCTCCCAGGAGGTACTTCTCCCCCTCCACGTACCGCGGGTCCGCAAGCCCTGCCCGACCGTAGGTAGAATCCCAGGTGAGCCGCCCGAACCACCAGCCCGCGGTGGACTGGTTGTCGAACGGCCGCAGCCGGACCCAGCCGTGGGAGGGATGGAGGTAGGTCATGCCCACGAGCGCCTTGGCCAAGGCCTCCCGGTCCACCCGCTTCGCCTTCTCCAGCCCCGCCTTCAGGAGGTACACGGAGGCGTAGGCATGCACCGCGGCTTCCGTGGGCAGGTGGTTCCACCGCCGCCGGTAGGCCTCCACGAAGGCCCGGAGCTCGGGCCGCGGAGGGGGATACGGGAGGTCCGAGCCCGTGAGGATCCCCTCCGGGATGTCCTCCCGCCGCAACCCCGCGCTGTTCCCGGGCATGGCCAGGGTGGGATGGAGCCCCTGGACCTGCTCGAAGAGCCGGAACGCCTTCGCCTGCTTCACGAAGGCCTCCCCCGGCAGCGCCACCATCCCGGCGAACAGCAGGGCGTCCGGCTTCTGCCCGAGGATGGCGGTGATGTAGGGCGTGAAATCCAGCTGCCCCACAGGGACCCAGTACTGGCATCCGGGGAGCACCTCCACGTCCCGACGGAGGGCCCGGAGGCTGCCCAGGATCTGGGCCGTGCCGCTCCGGCCGTAGACGAAGTCCACCGCGATGGTGCAGTACCGCCGGGCCGGCAGCTTCGCGATCATCTCCGCGAAGGCCCGGGTGAAGACCCGTTCGTTCGTGAAGGTCCGGAAGATGTAGGGGTGCCCGTCCTTCTCCGTGATCTCCGCGGTGTAGCCCATGTTCACGAGGTAGGGGATGTGCAAGTCCCGCGCGAGCGGCGAGGAGGCCAGGACCGTAGCCGCGAAGGAGTGCCCGATGATGGCCACCACTCCCATCCCCGCCAGCTCCCGAAACGCCTTCACCCCTTCCTCCCCGGAGGACTTGTCGTCCCGGGTGATGAGCTGCAGCGGCCGACCCAGTACCCCGCCCTTCGCGTTGATCTCCTCCACCGCGAGGGCGGCTCCGTGCTGCCCGTGGTGGTGCACCGCGAAAGCCCCGCTGGCGGAGACGATCTCCCCCACCAGGATGGGCTCCCGCTGCTGGGCCACCGCGCTCCCCGTCCGCAGCAGGGGAACGGTCAGGACGCCCACCAGCCCGAGGAGGACGCAAACCGCTTCCCACCCCGACATCCGTCGCATGGCCCCTCGCCTCCTTTTCCCGGTTTCTGGAACCGCCCCGGCCGGCCACACCCGAGAACGCCCGCACACCCCCGACGCACCCCGGTCATCCGGTCTGTCTATACAAATCCACAGCACCACTCTATGGAGGTCCTCCCCTCCCGTCAATCCAAAAAGTTTATCCGGAGGCTGCGAGGGGCCGGAAGGCTCGTGGTGGTCGGGGCGGCCGGATTTGAACCGGCGACCTTCGGCTCCCAAAGCCGACGCGCTGCCCCTGCGCCACGCCCCGGGGCCGTTCCCACTGTAGCCCTCACCTTCCGGGCCGTCAACGGCCAGGATTTCGCCCCCGACTGCTCGAATCGCTCGGGAAAGATCCCGCGAAATGGAGAGGGGAACCGTGCGCGGAACTTTTGAGGCGTTGGTGGAGGAAATCCTACAAGCCACTTTCGACTTCTACCCCCTGTGGGCGAGCGGGCTTGGGCTTCACGCCTACGACGGGGTCGCCGGCAGGTACGACCCGGCCTCCCGGGACGCTCGCCTGCGAGCCCTCCGGGCCGCCCGGCGGGCGCTGGAGGCCGTGGATCCGCACGTCCTCTCCCCGGAGCAGGTCCTGGACCTCCAAGTGCTGCGGGCCGCGGTGGAAAAGGAGTGCTTTGAGCTCGAGGAGCTGCGGGAGTTCGAGCGCAACCCCATCCTGTACAGCACCTTTCTCGACACCACCCACTATCTCAAGCGCGCCTACGCGCCCCTGGATCAGCGCCTGGAGCGGCTGGCAGAGTACCAGCGGCAGGTACCGGGTCTCCTCCAGACGGCGCGGCGGAATCTGGTGGGGCCCTACGCGAGGCCGCACGTGGAAGTGGCCATGGAGATCTTCCGGGGGATGCTGCGTTACCTGGAGCAGGACCTCCCGCGGGCAACGGCAGCTGCCTCCCCTGCCGTCCGCCACCGGCTGCTGGCGGCCAATGCCCAGGCCGCGGCCGCGGTTCGGGCGTTTCTGGAATTCCTCCAGGAGGAGGTCCTGCCGAAGGCCGTGGAGACGTTCGCCCTGGGAGAGACCCTCTATCGCCGGATGCTGTGGGTGGGAGAAAGGCTGGAGATGGACCTCCCCACCCTTCTGAAGATCGGCGAGCAGGAGATCGTCCGGCTCCGCGAGGCCTGTGAGGAAGTAAGCCGCCGCATCGCTCCCGGTCGCCCTCCGGCGGAGGTGGTCCGCATGCTGGGCGAGGAGCACCCTCCCGAGGAAGGGTTGATCCCCCTCGCGGGCACCCTCCTCCAGGAGCTCCGGGTCTTCCTGGAAGAGCGAGAGGTGGTCCCCCTCCCCGTGGGAGATCGTCTGCACGTGGAGCCCACCCCGCCGTTCCTGCGCTGGGCCTTCGCCCTCATGGACACCGCGGGTCCCTTCGAGGAGGTCAGCACGGACTCCTACTACTACCTCACCCTTCCGGAGGCGGACTGGCCCGCCGAGCAGAAGGAAGAGTGGATGCGGCGGTTCGATCCGTACACCCTGCGGAACACCAGCGTGCACGAGGTTTATCCCGGGCACTATGTCCACTTCCTGTACATGCGCCGCGTGCCCAGCAGGGTCCGGAAAGTCTTCCACGCGTACTCCTTCGTGGAGGGATGGGCGCACTACGCGGAGGAGATGATGGTGGAGGAGGGATACGGGGACGAGAGGCTGCGGCTCGCCCAGCTCTTAGACGCCCTCCTCCGGGCTGTCCGCTTCGTGGTGAGCATCCAGATGCACACGGAGGGAATGACGGTGGCACGGGCGGCACGGAGGTTCGTGGAGGACGCGTATCTTGAGCCCCTCCCCGCCTACCGGGAGGCGCAACGGGGGACCTTCGATCCCGGCTACCTGAACTACACCCTCGGCAAGCTCATGCTCCGGAAGCTGCGGCGGGACTACGAGAGGGAACGTGGGGGCGCTTTCCGACTCCGGGAGTTTCACGATCGGTTGCTCCAGCTGGGCGCTCCGCCGATTCCCGTGGCCCGCCAGGTCCTGCTCCGGAATCCGGAAGGATCACTCCTCTGAGGGGGGAGACTTGCGGGCCGCGGCCCGGGCCCGGGCCTCCTCGAGGATCCGGCGCCGCTCCGCCGCCCGGGGATCCTCGTCCCCGGGATTTGCCGCGGCCAGCTCTGCGCTCCGGGCCGGAGCCGGGGCCTCCGGCCTTGCCTGCGGCCGGGCTTCCCGGGCGAGCTCCGTGGTGCGCTGCATGGCGGTCTCGTCGCCCAGCCACTCCAGCCGCATGAACCGCTCGACCCGCTCCCGGACCTCCCGCACCTTCTCCGCGTCCCCGGCCCGGGCCTCCTGGGCCAGGGTCTTGTCCAACCGGTAGCTCACCAGCCGCTGCCCATCCGTGAGGTGGATGAGGGGATGCCCCCTGGAGTCCTCGTACACGAGGATGCGCGCCCGGATTCCCAGTCCGTGGGCGACGGGTGCCACCTGGTCGTACACCCACTGCAGGTGGGGCGGGAGCATGCGGTTGCGGCCGGGATCCAGGGTCTGCGCCACCGTCCGGTCCCCGAGGGGATTCTCGAACCGGGGCTGCACCCGGCCACGCCGCTGCTGGGCCTTGCGCCGGGCCTCCGCGAGCTCCTCCCGGACATCCATGCCCGCCACCACGAAGGAGAAGAGATAGATGAGGAAGACCGCAAAGGTCAAGGCCCAGTAATTCCAGAAGGGATTGTCGAAGAACACCCGCTCCATCGTTCCCTCCCCGCGCAAGCTCCGGGTAGGATGGTATCATCCCGCAAGGCTTCTCAGGAACTCGCGGGCCTGCGCCATGGCCTTTCCCCGATGGCTGATGCGGTCCTTCTCGTAAGGAAGGAGCTCCGCCACCGTCCGCCCCAGGTCCGGGACGTAGAAGATGGGGTCGTAGCCGAATCCCCCGCTCCCCCGGGGCTCAAGGGCGATCCTCCCCTCGCACGTTCCCTCGAACGTCCTCACGGTCCCGTCTGGCAGTGCCACGGCCACCACCGCCCGGTAGCGGGCGGTGCGCCGCTCCCAGGGAACCCCGGCAAGGCGCCGCAGGATCTCCGCGTTGCGCTCCGCGTCCGTGGCATCTTGCCCCAAAAACCGGGCGGAGTGGACGCCGGGCTCCCCGTCCAGGGCGTCCACCTCAAGCCCGGAGTCATCCGCGAGGGAGATCTCCCCCGTGGCCTGGGCCACCGCGAGGGCCTTCCGGGTTGCGTTCTCCGCATAGGTGGAGCCCTCCTCGGGCACCGGTGGGAGGTGCGGGTAGTCCTGGAGGGACCGCAGTTCGAAGGGCAGGTCCTCCAGCAACCGCCGCAACTCCCGGAGCTTCCCCTCGTTGCGGGTGGCCACCACGAGGACCCTCATCCGCTCCGTTCCTGGAGGACGGCCTTCTGCACCTCCACCAGCCTGCGGATCCCCGCCTCCCCCAGGGTCAGGAGCAGGTCGAGCTCCTCCCGCCGGAACGGCCGGCCTTCCGCGGTCCCCTGGATCTCCACGAGCTCCCCGGTGTCCGTCATCACCAGGTTCATGTCCACCTGGGCCCGGGCGTCCTCCTCGTAGTTGAGGTCCAGCATGGGGATCCCGTCCACGATCCCCACGCTCGTGGCGGCCACGAAGGCCCGCACGGGCCAGGCGTCAAGCGCCTGGGTGCGGTACAGAAGGGAGAGGGCGTCCACCAGCGCCACGAATCCGCCGGTCACCGCAGCGGTCCGGGTTCCGCCGTCCGCCTGGATTACATCGCAGTCCAACCAAATGGTCCGCTCTCCCAGCTTCTTCAGGTCCACGGCCGCCCGCAGGGACCGACCGATCATCCGCTGGATCTCCGCGGCCCGGCCTCCCGGTTTTCCGCCCTCCCGAGGCGTGCGCTCCCGGGTGGAGCGGGGGAGCATCCCGTACTCCGCGGTGATCCACCCGGAGCCGGAGCCCCGCAGCCACGGAGGCACCCGTTCTTCCACGGTGGCGGTGCACACCACCCGGGTTTCCCCCAGCTGGATGAGGGCAGACCCCTCCGCGTGCTTGATGTAGTTGCGGGTGATGCGCACCGAGCGCAGCTCATTGGGGGCACGTCCATCCGCCCGTCGGATCACGGACTCCCTCATGACGCCCCTCAGCGTACCTCGTAGGTGCACAGCTCTTCCGCGCAGACGGTCTGGGGAAAGACCGCACGCGCGGCGTTGGCGAGCTCTTCAGGGTCCACGGTGGGGAAGAAGTGGCTGAGGAGCAGCCTGCGCACCCCGGCCGCCTCCGCCAGCTCCCCCGCCAAGCGGGGGGTGAGGTGCCCCACTTCCCGGGCCACCTCTTCCAGGCCGTCGGGGAAGGTGCACTCCGCCACCAGCAGATCCGCTCCCCGACACAGGCCCACCACTTCCCCGTCGAAGGCGGTGTCCGCGGTGTAAGCCAGCACCCCGCCGGCCCCCTCCAGGCGGACCGCGTAGGTCTCCAGGGGGTGTCGGGTCCGTGCGAACCGCACCCGGAACCCGCAGAACTCCCCCTCCTCGCCCGGAGCGATCCGCCGTAGGTCGAACACCCGGAGGCCCCGCTCGGACTGCATGGTGCACGCGAGGTAGCGCTCCGCATCCGTGGGCCCGAGGGCGGGGAGCCGCCCCTGCCAGGGCTCGGGCGGAAAGCAGCTCCACTCCAGGGCCAAGCGCAGGGCCGGGACGTCCGCCACGTGGTCCGGGTGCAGGTGGGTGAGGATGAGCCCATGGAGGTCGTAGACGTCCACCCGCTGGAGCAAACGGGAGAGCACCCCGTGACCACAGTCCAGGAGGATCCGGCGTCCGTCCTCCTCCACCAGGTATCCGGAGCAGGCGCCGCCCGCGGGAGGAAACCCTCCCCAACGTCCCAGGACCGTCACCCGCATGCCACTCCCACTCTACCAGGCGCGCCCCCACCCGTCACGGTGCCGGAGGGGGCAAGGAACGGAGGAACCGCAGGATGCCGCGGCCGATGGCCTGAGCCACGGCCTCCCGGAAGTCCGGAGTGCGCAGGAGGGCTTCGTCCATGGGATTGGTGAGGTAGCCGATCTCCACGAGGACCGCGGGAACGGGGCTGTCCCGGAGCACCTTGAAGTTCGCGGTGCGGATCCCCCGGTCCGGGATGCCCAGGCTACGGGCCAGCTCCTCCTGGATCAGGGTCGCGAGCCGCATCCCATCGGGTTTCAGGTAGTACGTCTCCACCCCACGGATGACACTCCGGACGCTGGCGTTCGCGTGGATGCTGACGAACACGGTGGCCCCTTCGCGCAGGGCGATGGGCACTCGGGCGCCCAGATCCACGAAGAGGTCCGTCTCCCGGGTCATCACCACCCGGATTCCTTGCCGCTCGAGAAAGGCCCGCAGCCGGAGGCCCACGTCCAGCACCACGTCCTTCTCCGCAAGCCCCGTCCCCCCGATGGCGCCGGGATCCGTCCCCCCGTGGCCGGGATCGATGGCCACCACGTGCCCGGAGGGAGGACCGCGGGGCGGTTCGGCCGCGTCGATCAAGATCACCACCCGCCGCCCCCCGTCCTCCGTGGAGATCCGGTAGGGGGCGGGAGTCCGCCACTGGATCACCACCCGGGTGATCTCCGGGCCTACCTGGAACTGGGCGGCCCGGACCACCTCCACCGGCCCCCCCACCACCAGCTCCTGCTTGACGGGGACGAACACCCCTGAAAGGTCCACCACCAGGCGCGGCGGATCCCGCAAGGTGGACTCCTGGTAGCGCAGGGGCCGGTCCCCCTGCACGACGATGCGGAACCCGCTCACGTCCCGCACCGCCCGCACCTCCAAGATGCGAGGTGGATCTTCGGCAGGGCCACCCGCGGGGGAGGGGCCCTCGGATCGAACCGGAGCGGGGCTTTGGGGGTTCGGAACCGGCGGTTCCGCGGACGGTGGGGAGGGATCCGGAGGCCCGCCGAAGGGTCTCGGCCGAAGCAGCACCTGGAGGTCAAACCCTGCTCCGGGCCTTACCTCAACCTCCAGGGAGTTTTCCAGGTCGAGGACCACCCGGGTGATGTAGGGCTTGACCTGCAGCTGCCCCACGCGGATCCGCCGGACCCCCACCTGCCCGATCTCCTGCTCCCGGGCCTCGATCCGGGAGGCCGCGTGCAGGAGGTCGAGGACCAAGCGGTCGGGATCCCGCAGCCAAGAGGTCCGCGCCTCCACCGGTCCCGTGGCCTCCACCGTCAGCCGCGCGCCCGAGATCCCGGAGCGCTCGAAGACGAGTCGGACCACCTGGGCGGCCACGTGCAGGGTCTGCTCCTCGGGCTCCCATCTCACCCAGGCCCCGAGCGCCCGGTACACGAACTCCACGGGCACCATCAGGCGGTCCCCGAGGACGAAGGGAGCGGCGGGGAGTCGGTGGAGGTCGGAGCCCACGGAAGCCAGGGGGTCTCCAGCCCGGAGAACCACCACCTCCCCCCGTATCCCACGGACCTCCGCCACGCGGCGCGCGGGGTTCCAGTCGACCGTGACCCGGTAGGGAACGAAGGCCTGGTCTACGGGAGCGAAGACCACCCCTTCCCGCAGGAGCACCGGGGGATCGGTGGGCAACTCCTCCCCGAGGACCACCAAGCGCGGGGCGGGCCGTCCCAGGGCCGGCAGGTGGGAGAGCAGGAGGAGGCCAGCGCAGGAGAGCGCGAGCAGGGTGGGTCTGCGAGTTCGGCCAGCCGTCATGGGTTGCTGCAGGAGCGCTCCCTCCCTCCGGTTCGATCCGGCGGAGCAAGACTCCTGCCGCAAGCCGCGCGATTCAGAAAAAGAAAAGGGCCCCGGCGCTGCGGGGCCCAGGTCCCCTTACCCGCGGCGGCGCTTAGCGCTCAGGGCTTCCAGGAACTCCTCGTGCCGCACCTCGTCTGCCAGGAGCTCCGTGGCCAACTGGTAGGTGACGGGGTCCTTCCCGAAGGTCAGCTTCGCGAGGCGGTTGTAGACCTCGATGGCCTGCCGCTCTGCCCGGAGCTGGTCCTCCACCATCCCGTCCGCATCCGACCAGTCCCCCCGGGGAGCCGTCCACGGGGCGTTCGCGCCGGCCTCCCAATCCTTGGGATGCACCACGGGGTCGCCCCCCAGCTCCACGATGCGAAGGGCCAGCTTCTTTGCGTGCTCCAGTTCCTCCCGGGCCTCCTGCTCGAAGTGCTCCACCAGCTCCTCCCCGTGCCACCCCTCCGCCACCTGCGCGGTGAGCCAGTACGAGTAGAAGGCGAGGAGTTCGTCCAGGTACGCCCTCTTCAGTTCCTGGACGAGCTGCTCCACATCCAGCTCCACGATGGCGCGACCTTTCTGTCCCATGGGATCCCTCCTTGTCCGGGCGTTCTCTCAACATCGTCTTACAGATGAGCCGACCGCGGAAGCCCCCGGATCGATCAGGTCCTGTCACGGAGGTGGTCCAAGAGCCGCATCAGGACCTCGCAGTCCTGGCACTCCGGATGGCCCGGAGGGAGCGTGGGGCGCGTCAGAATCTCCCGGGCCCGGCGCAGGAGGGGCGGGATGATGCCCTCGGGATCGAGACGAACCCGCCGACGAACTGCCCGAAACAGGAGCGCCACCCGGGAACCATCCCGGGTCGGGTGAAACCGCCGGGGCTCCAGGTACACCAGGGAGAGGCCGGAGAGGGGCGTGTAGCCCAGGCGCTCCGCGATGTACGCGTACCCGTTCAGTTGCACCTCGTAGGCGGCAAGGGCCCACTCCTGGCTTTCCGTGAGCCGAGCGGTCTTGTAATCCACGATGTGATACGAACCGTCCGCCAATCGGAAGATCTCGTCGGGCTCCCCCCGGAGCACAAGGCCCAGGCGGCGATCCTCCACCTGGAACACCTGCCACCGGAGCCGATGCGGGGCCACATACCCCACCACCCGGCCCAGCCGGGGAAACCAACCGGGCAGCGTCCCGTGCCGGTCCACGTGGTCCCGGATGACCTGCTTGGTGGCCCGGTCGATCTCGCCCAGCACTCCGGGGAAGGGCATCTGGTAGGGGACCGGCAGGTGGTACGTGATCCAGAAGCAACGGGGGCAACCTCCCTCCGTCACCTCCGCCAGGCGCCGCACGGAGATCCGGATCGGCCCGCGCATCCCCCTCCTCCGCCCGTGCCAAAATTCGAACGCCTGTACGTCCAAATTTTCTCCAACTCTGGCCAGGGTTCCTGCTGGGAGATTCCTGGCGGGTCAGGGGCGGGCGGACCGGACGAACCGGTGCAGGCGGCGGAGGGCCTCGAGGCGCTCGGTTTCTCCCGTACGGGCACGGCGCAGGGCGTCTTCCAGCACGGCCACGGTGCGGTCGTAGGTGGGCCGATCCACGGGATAGGGATGGCCGTCCTTTCCGCCGTGGGCGAAGCTGTAGCGGGCCGGATCCCGCCACGAGAGCGGGGTGCCTGCCAGGAGCTCCGAGAGCAGCGCGAGGGCCCGCAGGGTCTTTGCCCCGAGACCCGGGATCTCCAGAAGGCGCTCGAAGTCCGGAGCCTGAGCCTCGTACGTGCGGAGGAGGACGGTGCGCAGTCGTCGGGGGTGGACATCTTCCGGCCGCAGCGCGTGGCGTGCAGGCATCGCCAGAACCCGCGGGAACTCCCGCAAGATCCGCTCTGGGTTCGCCCGGGCCAGGTCTGCCACCGCCTCCCGGACGGGCTGGGCCTCCTCGGCCACCAGGTTGAGGGTAGGGGTTTGCACATCGCAGCACACCGCGGCGTGGGGCTCGCACACGAATGACCGGACCGTCTCGCCCAGCCAGTGATACCGCCGGGCGGTGCGGTCTTGAGGGCGCATCCCCTGCTGGATGACGGCCCAGGACCCATCCAGCGTGGCAAAGAGGGTGTGGTGGTAGAGCTCGTAGCCGTCCTGGACCGCACTGCTGTCCACCTTGGCAGAAAGGCGGCTGCAGCGGGTCAAGACGTCCCCGTCCACCCCCAACCGGTCGCCGTAGTGCCGCACTTCCTGCGGGGTGGCCCGGGCGGCTCGTCCCTTGCCCCCGGCCACGAGGAGCCCCAGGTCCTTCTCCGCGCCCCGCACCGCTTCCTTGAGGGCCCCGCACACGGTGGTGGTGAGGCCGCTGCTGTGCCAGTCGAAGCCCAGTAGACACCCGAAGGCCTGAAACCAGAACGGATCGCTGAGCCGGCGCAGCACCCCCCGGGGGCCGATGTCCTCCACCAGGGCCGCAAGCACCGCCCGGCCGAGCCGCACCATGCGCGCGAACAGCCACCGGGGGACGGAGCCGGAGTGGAGGGGGAGGATCGCGGTCCCGGTCCGGCGCACGCCTCTACCTCCGGGCCCAGTTTAGCGGGTGCCGGCAAGTCCCCGTAGGCGGAGGATCCGGAAGGCGTTTCCCGAGAAGATCTGCCGTTTCTTCTCCGGGGGGATGGGCAGGGCGTCCACCGCGCGGATGGCCTCTTCCAGGTAGGCCCAGCCCTCCTCCGGACCGAAGGGCATATCAGACCCGAACAGCAGACGATCCTCCCCGAAAAACGAGAGGGCACATGCGAGGGCGGGAGCGTTTCCAAACAGCGCCGTGTCCGCGTAGAACATCCGGAGATCCCCCCAGACCGGCCGCCGCAGCCCCTCCCATGCGGCGAGGTCCCCGGAGTGAAGCACCGCTCGCTCTAGCCCGCTGCGGGGCCCAAGACGGCCGGCCACGTAGGGCAGGACCCCACCCGCATGGTGCGTGATGATCTTCAGGCTGGGGAACCGGTCGAAGATCCCGGAGAAGGCCAGGCGAACCATGAAGGCCGCGGTTTCGTACGGCCAACCCAAGGCCCACCAGATCCCAACCCTCGAGCGTCCCTCCGTGGGATAGTCCGCGGCCGCCGGTCCCCGGGTGGGGTGGACCCAGATGGGGAGGTCGTAGGCGGCCATGCGCTCAAAGAGGGGCAGGAACTCCGGTCGGTCCAGGGGCTTTCCGAGCACGTTGGTGAAGATCTGGATCCCGGTGGCGCCCAGCTCCTCCACCGCCCGCTCCGCCTCCCGCACCGCGGCCTCCACGTCGTCCAGGGGCAGGGAGGCCACGAAGCCCGCGAACCGGTCGGGATAGCGATCTACCAACCGTGCCATCTCATCGTTCGCAAGCCGAGCCAGCTCCGCTGCCTGCACCCCCCGAGCGAGAACCTCGATGGGAGGGCTTGCCAAGCACAGGACCTGTACATAGGGGTGGACGCGGTCCATGAGCCGGAACCGGGTATCCAGATCCACGAGGGGCGCCACGTGGCGGACGGGAGGCTGAAAGGCTCCGGAACCCCCACCTTCTCCGAGAATCCTGGCGACACGGCGGTAGAAGGCTTCCGGGTAGATGTGGCTGAAGATGTCCACCTTCAGCGTCCCCGGCGCGCTCTCCCCGTCCATCCGGATCCTCCCCAACGGCCCGCGGCGTACACCGTGGCCAGCAAGATTCCCACCACCAACAGTCCCAGGGCGCTTGCCTCGCCCATGCGCCCGGCGTCGTACAGCTGCCAGATGCGCACACCCGCCACCACGCTCTCCGGCTGATACAGCAGCAGGGCCAGGGTGCTCTCCCGGTAGTGGGCCACGAAGTGCAGCAGCCACCCCCCGAGGATTCCCGGCAGGATCACGGGGATCAGCACCCGCCGCAGGACCGCGGTCCCGCTTGCCCCGTAGACCCAGGCTGCCTCTTCCAGCTCCCGACTCACCTGCATCACCGCGGCCCGGGCCGAGCGGCTCACGATCCCCGTGCGGGCCGCGTACACGAGCCCCAGCATCCACACCGTCCCGTACACCCCGTGCCCCACCCAGAGGTACAGAAGCATGGCGGCCAGCCCGAGGACCACGGAGGGAAGGGTGACGGAGGAGAGCAGCACGTAATCCATGCCGCTCCACACCCGGCCTCCCCGGCGCACATCGAGCCACGCCACCACCACCCCCAACCCCATGGCCAGGGTGGCCCCGAGCCCGCTCGCCAGGGCACTGTTCCCCAGGGCCCTCCAGGTGGTCTCCTCCCTCAGCACCTGCATCCAGGCCCCCGGATCCCACCGCCCCAGCCGTTGGAAACCGGTGCTGAAGGCCTCCGGGAAGCCACTCATGACGCCGAGAAGAACGATGGGGCCGAGGGCGAGGAGGGCGGCGAGGATCGTCAGGTATGCAAGGCCCAGGGCTTGCCCCACCGGCCCCAACTGCACCCCGCCCCCCTGAAATCCCTTGCCCCCGATGGTGGTGTACCGCTCGCTCGCACCCATCCACCGTCTGAGCCCGGCGAGCGCCGCAAACCCCAGGATCAGTCCCGGAACCGCGAGGGCCGCCACCTTCCCGTACTCCGGCAGGGCGGAGATGGAGTGCACGGCGAAGTACAGGGTGCTGCTGTATACCCGGATTCCCGCGGGTGCCCCGAGCAGCAGCGGGATCTCGAAGCTCTCTAGGGCGATGAGGGCGGAGAGGATCCCGGCGGCGCCGATGGCCGGGCGGAGGAGGGGCCAGACGACCCGCCTCAAGGTCGCTGGCACGGTGGCGCCGGAAACCCAAGCGGCTTCTTCCAGCCGCAGATCCAGTCCCCGGAGGGCCCCGGAGATGAGGATGAACGTGAGGGGTGCTAGGCCAAGCCCCTGGGCCAGCACCATGCCCGGCATGCTGAAGGCATTGAGGAGGCCTCCCGAAATCCCCAGCCTCCGGAAGAGCACGTTCACGAGCCCGGTTCCCGGCGCGAACAGGAGGATCCAGCTGATGCTGTGCACCACGGGCGGGACCATGAGGGGAGCCACCATCAAGGCATAAAAGGCCCGCCGGCCGGGCACGTCCGAGCGCTCCACGAGCCACGCGGCGCTCCCCCCGGCCAGGAGGGCCACGCCCGTGGCACCCACCACGTACACGAGGGTGTGCCCGAGCATCCGGCCGTAGGCGGGACCACCACCCAGCAGCTCCTGGTAGTTCCCTAGACCCCACCGGGCCGCCCGCTCGAAGGGCAGGAGGTTACTGCCCACCCGCAGGCTGCTCAGGACCAGGGTCAATAGCGGCATGAGGAGGAGCCACCCGGCCGCGAGGAGGACGAGGGCCTCAAAGGACCTCCGGCCGAGCACCTCCGTGAACGTCTTCGCCCGGGCCGGCCAGCTCAGTCCGGAAACCGGTTCCTCGCGGGCTTGGATCCTCAGCTGCACTTCCTGCCCCACGGCCGGATCATCGCTCTTCCCCGAGGACGATCCGGCGGATCCGCTCGAAGAGCTCTACCCGGCGCAGGGCGCGCCGTTCATCCTCCAGGACGATGCGGATGCCGCGCTGGTCGTAGCGCTTGCGGATGAAGGTGCCGCTTCCCGGCGCCACGTCCCAGAAGCCCTCCCGCTCCAGGGCGGCCCGGCCCTCCCGGGTCATGTACCAGATGGCGAACAGCCGCGCGGCCTCCGGGTGGGGCGCCCCCTGGAGGATGGCCAGGGCGAACTGGGAGGCGTACGTCACGGGCCCCACGGGAGCCCACTCGAGGGCTACCCCTGCCATCTTCCGCTGCTCCACCTGGTGGGCGAAGGCGCCCACCCAGAGATCCCGATCCCCGCGCAGGACCAGCTGCTCCACCGCGGTGGGCTGCGGCACCACCGCGAGCCCCATCTC
The DNA here is from genome assembly GCA_031460175.1 of Armatimonadota bacterium. Classification (NCBI taxonomy): domain Bacteria; kingdom Bacillati; phylum Candidatus Sysuimicrobiota; class Candidatus Sysuimicrobiia; order Candidatus Sysuimicrobiales; family Candidatus Sysuimicrobiaceae; genus Candidatus Sysuimicrobium; species Candidatus Sysuimicrobium tengchongense. The sequence continues at coordinate 122,148 of JAVKGW010000004.1, forward strand.
CCGCAGACGGCGGGCGTACTGGAAGGCCCACTCCTCTCCCCGGAGGACCCCGAGCCCCGCGATCCAGTTCCCCACCGCGATGGCGTCCCCGACCAAGCGGTTCCGCCACCGCTCCTGAAGGAGGTCCTCCCAGGTGCGCGGGACTTCCTCCGCCCGGATCCGTCCCGGCCGGTACGCCACCGCGTACACCCCGCTGATGAATCGCAGCCCGTACCCGTCCAGGGTAAGCACCCCCACGGGCACCCCGTGCGGCGCCAGGTCCTCCCGGGCCACGTAGGGACGCAGAAGTCCCCGGCCGCGCACCAGGCTCAGTCCCGGCAGGCTCCAGAGGAGCACGTCGTAGTTCCGTCTCCCCGCAAGGGCCTCCGCCACCACCCGGCTTGGCGCGTTCGGATCCAGCACGAGCTGCACGCGGACCCCGGGATTGCCCTCCTCGAACCGAAGCCGGAGGGGTTCCCCGAGCTGGGAGACGCTGGTGAGGAACACCACGGTCCCTTCCCTCCGGGCCCGCTCCCGGAGCTCCGGGAGCGGGGCTGCTCCCTGAACCGCCGCTGCCCACCCCAGGAGACACACACCAACCAGCAGGCCCAGCCACTTCCGCATCGCCGATCTCTCCCTCCCTCGGACTCCGGAATTCTTACGGTACCGGGACCTTCCGTCCCGTCACTGGGTGCGGGTAGTGGAAGGGGACCACGTAGGGCTCCGGCCACATCCGGGGCGGATCCGCCATGAGCTCGTCAGGGCCGTGGGGATCCTCGGGATAGGTCTTGGTGAACACGAACACGGGAGGATCCGGCCACTGCGCCCAGCCCCGCTCGTAGTTCGCGATCCAGTACGGCCGATAGTCCAGCACCTTGATCTTCCAGATCCCGTTCTCCCTCACGTACTCGTTCTCGTATACCCCACCCTCCCACCACTGCCGCCGCACCTGCTCCGCCCGACCGGGCGGGGTGCTCTCGTGTCGTCCGCCCTGCAGAAAGCACCGGAACCTTCCCCAGGCCCGGCCCGCCTCCACGTCCACGTCGATCACGTCCTGCACGATGATGTGGTCCAGCAGCACCCCGTACTGCGGCCCGTTGCTCCCGCCCCCGAACCGCTCCCGGAACCGTCCCAAGTAGAGCCTCCGTGCCCCTTCCTTGCCCAGGAACCGGCCGCCCAGAAACCGCACCTCGCAGTCATCCGAGAAAAGCTCCACCACTTCTTCGTACAGGCACTTGTCCAGGTAGTACCCGTACACGTTCTGGAGGCGGCGCACCGCCTCGATGTCCTCCAGCCGTTGGATCCGCTTTGCCAGATCCTCCATGTCCTCTTCCTCCGTCTCGGAATCTCCAAGCGCCTGCTAGGGCACCCGTCCCTGGAGGATGGCCCGCACCCGCTCCGCGAGGGCCACCCGCTTCCGGGCCGCCTCCACGTTCTCCACGAACGGCTTCAGACGGGCCTGCGCCAAGGTACGCCCCAGAATCCCTTGGGGATCCGCGGCGTCCGACATGAACACCGTCTCCCGCTCCAGGCGCCGCTTCCCCTCTGCCCCCGCCATCCACATGGCCGCGCACCGGGCCACCGCGTTCTCCGCCCGACCCCGCAACACGGAGACCGCGATGACGGAACCGTACGTGGGCCGCACGGGGGACCAGTCGATGGGTTCCCGGTACTTCTCCCGCCGCTCCAGGATCTCCCCGATGCCCGACCACCACAGGTCCCGCTCCCCGCGGAGGATCATCTGGATGGCGGTGGCGGGGTTGGGCACCACGGTGATGCGCACCTCGTCCCGCAGCCGCCGCGCGAACCGCTCCATCCATCCCTCCCCCAGGAGGAGGCCCAGCCCGGCGATGCTGTTCTCCACCAGGCCCACGTTGCCCACCACGCGTCCCGACCACCGCGGCTGGGCGATCTCGTCCCAGGTCTTCGGAACCTCCTCCGGCCGGATCCGCTGTCGGTTGTACCCGAGCCCGTAGACGGTGGTGTACACGCGCAGGATCCGGTTCCCGAGCATCCGGCTACCGGCCGGCACCTGGAGGGCGCTCAGCTCCTCGGGCGGAAGCTCTGCGAGAAGCCCCCGCTCCGCCAACACGAGCAACCCCGGGAGGCTCCAGAGCATGACGTCGAAACTCCACCGTCCGGCCTCCGCCTCCGTGATCACCCGGGTGGGGCCCGCGAGGTCGGCCACGGCTTCCACCCGCAGGCCCGGAAGTCCCGTCTCCAGAACCTTCGCCACGGGCTCGGCCACCAGGGGGACGAGGGTGAGAAGCCGGACCCGACCGCCCTGTTGGGCTTGCGGGCAAACCGGCGAGGGAGCCGCTTGCAGGAACCGCGCGCCCGTCCCCACCAGGAGGCCCGTGGCCAGGAAGGCCACAAGGCCGGTTCCCATCCTCCGCATGGCGTCCCGATCTGTCCGCATGCCGCCTCCTTCCTTAGCAGGTCATCCGGAATCGCGCGCCTCCAGATCAGTCCCAGCTCCGATCCTCCTCGAAGCCCGGGATGCGCTCCGCGGGAACCCAGCTCCCGTGCAGGCCCGGCCGCAGCTTGATGGGCAATCGGACCACCGCCAGGGGGCCTTCCGCGACCGCTAGGGCATCGAAGATGAGGAGGTCTGATCTGCGCTCGTCGTAGCGGTTCGCGATGGCGAGGAGGTACCCATCCCCCTCCACCGTGCTGCCCGGCCGGGGGACGAAGGTGGGCTCTTGGAGCGAGGAGGTGGGCCCCACGAACCACCGCTCGTGGCGTCCCGTCTGCAGGTCCACGTGCCCCAAGCAGTTGAACTGGAAGCCGCTGGCGGACCGCAGCGCGGGATGCGCGGGAAGGTCCGTGTCCTGGACCAACAGGTACCCGTGCCGGTAAGGCTCCATGAGGTACCGCTCGTCCACCCGCGGGAACTCCCCGACGAACTTGGACATCTCGATGCTCTCGAATCCGTCCCGGGAGCTCTCCGCATCCACCACCCACCGCGTGAGCCGCGGCGTCGCCTTGGTGCGGTCGAATCCGCCGCCGTGGATGTCCGGGAAGAAGGGGAACAGGTTCCCGGGAGCCACCGGGGTATCGATGTAGACACGGGTTCCCTCGTTGAAGGCGTTCATCACATGCGAGGCGAACTGGTTCGGCCCCTTGAACCACCGGACGTCCTTCCCCGTGCCGTACCGCGGGAGGACACCCAGGTAGACCTCCCGCGTGCTGTCCCAGGCGAAGGTCGAAAGGCCCCGCTTGGCCCGCTCCATGTCGTACATGATGGGGACGATGGGGAAGATCACGTAGTCCCGGGTCACCGCGAAATCGTGGACCATGGAGGCGTAGGGCGCTCGCAACCAGGCCTCGTGGACGATGCGTCCCTCCGGGCTGATGACGTAGTAGGCGATGTCCGGAGTCCCGTAGCCCGTCGCGGAGTAGCCGAAGGCGATCATCTCCCCCGTCTGCGGATCGATCTTGGGGTGGGCCGTGAAGGTCTTGCTCGTGAGCTGTCCTTCGAAATCGTAGTAGCCGTAGGTCTTCAGGGTGAGAGGGTCGAGGAGCACCGGAGGGCTGTCCTCCTTGAGGGCGTACAGGCGCCCCGCGTGGTACACCACGTGGGTGTTGGCCGTTCCCCGCCGGAGACCCCGTACGGATTCATCGTCGAAGTAGGGGTTCCGGTACAGCCCGAACAGGGCCCGCCGGGCTTGCCGCTCCGCCACGAACTTCTCCGTCCGCACGTACCGGCATCGGAAGTCCACGTGGCCGTCCTTGAACCGGAACATGCTCACGATCCCGTCCCCGTTGAAGTAGATGTCCTCTCCCAACAGGGGCGGGTACTGGGGATCCGGCCGCACGTGGTAGTAGATCCCCCGCAGCTCCCGGGGGACCTCACCCTCTAGGACCTCCAGATCGTAGATGTCCGCCTCGATCCGGTCCGGGGTGTTGAATCCCGTGTAGATGGGGAGCTCCGGAAACCGCCTCATGGATCGCCCACCTCCCTCCGCTCAGGATCTCCGGCCCCCGGGGCCTCCCGCGCCGCGGGGTTCCATCGGCCGCCCGGGGCACGGGACGATGCCCCGTCCGGGGGCAGGGTACGGAGCCCCGGGGATCTGCTCAAGCCAAGATTTGCCGGTCCGGAAGTCAAAATTTGACCGAGCGAGTCTTCACACCGCGGAGGTCTCCACCATGTGGCGCAGTCCTTCCAGGTCCTTGACGAGGATCCGGGACCGGGACAGCGCGATGAGGTCTCTGGCGGCCAAGGCCCGGAGGGCCTTGGCCACCGTGGGGCGGGAGAGGCCGGTGGCGCAGGCGATCTCCCGATGCGACAGACGCAGGGCGGGGAAGCCCTCCGCCTGCGGCAGGTCCTGGTAGGCCATCAGGTCCAGGAGAAGCTGCGCCACCGCCACCTGGGCCGCGTGGAAGGTCAACGCGTACAACCGGTGGGTCAGGGCACACACCTTCTGCGCGAGGCTCTCCAGGAGGAGCCAGCCCGCCTGCGGGTGTTGGAGCAGGCGGGGGAGCTCCGTGACGGGGATCACGTAGAGCCGGCTCGCCTCCTGGGTCACCGCGGAGACCCCGTACACGGTTCCCCGGATAGCGCCCGCATCTCCCACGAAGTGGCCCGCCCCCAGCACCCCGATCATGTGCTCCTCCCCCAGCTCGTCCAGGTAGCACAGCCGCACGGACCCGTCCGCGATGAGGTAGAGGCGATCCGCGGGATCCCCCTGGGTGAAGACGACGCTGCGGGGCGGGTAAGCCACGAGCCGGAAATCCGCAAAGGGGAAGAGTTCCTCCCCGATCCTGGGGCGATCCGTAGGGGCAGACCCCCGGGCCCCCACCCCGGCGAGGTTCCCCCCAGCTCCGAGCCCTCCGGGAGCCAGCACCACGGTCCGTCCCCCTTCAGGAAACGAGGGAGGGTGGACTCTTGTCAACGAACCCGTCCCCTTCCAGGTCCAGCACGCATAGATCCGCCCGGCCGCTCGCCACGAGGACGTTCGCCTCGCTCAGGGTGAGTCCTCCGCCGACCAGCACGGGGATCCCCACCTCCAGGCGCACGGCCTCCGCATAGGGCGCCAGATACCCCCGGCCGTAAGTCGGGTCCTCGTCCGGGACGGTCTGGCCCGCGGTGACCTCCACGAGGTCGCAGCCTGCTTCCCGGAAGGCCCGGGCGATGGCGAGGGCTTCCTGCTCCGGGATCCCGCCCCGGGCCCGATCTGAGGCGGGGAGCGTCACCCCGAGCGGCCCCTCCCAGACTTCCCGCACGGCCCGGAAGACCTCCAGGGGGAACCGCATGCGGTTCTCCAGGCTTCCGCCGTACGCGTCCTCCCTGCGGTTGGTGAGGGGCGAGAGGAAGCTGGCGAGGAGGTAGCCGCTCCCAAAGTGGAGGTGCAGGAGATCGAAGCCCGCGTGGGCCGCAAGCCGCGCGGCCCGCACGAAGGCCTCCCGAACCGCCTCCATGTCTTCCCGCCCCATGGCCCGGGGGACGGGGCCGTCGGGGTGGTAGGGGAGGGCACTCGGAGCCAGGAGCTCCCAGGGCTCTGTGAGGGGCAGGTCCACGCCGAACCGGCGGGAGCGGGTGGCCCCCCGGCGGCCCGCGTGCCCGAGGACCGCGCCGATCCGGGAACCCTCCGCGTGCACGGCCTGCACGATCCGCTTCCACGCCTCCCCGTGCTCCCCCCGGTAAAGTCCCGCGTCCTCGGGGGTGATCCGGCCCTCCGGCGAGACCGCAAGGATCTCCGTGAGCACGAGCCCTGCTCCCCTCGCCGCGAGCCCGCACAGGGCCCGTTGTTGAGCCTGGCCCGGAAGGCCGTCCAAGGCGCCGCAAGCGCTCGCGGGCCGCCGCGCGATTCGGTTCGGAAGTCGCAATCCCCGCAGGGCAAACGGGAGGTGAACGGGGGGACAGGGCAGCCGCACCTCATCCCACTCCGAGGCCAGGTGGGATTCCACCCGCTGGACGAACCGCGCATCCCGAACCCTCAGGTCCTCGTAGGAGATGCGGCCGCTGCGGGTAAGGAGGTAGAGGGTCAAGCGGTAGGGGTCCAGCCGCATGGCCCGCTGGGTGGTCTCGAAGGTCCGCTGGCTCTGAAGTGCGGCCCGCTGGAAGGCCTCCACCGCGGGCCGCCGCTCCAGTTCGTACGCCTCCAGGGCCGTCTCCAGGTCCTCGTAGGTCTGGAGGGCCCGGGCCAGCGCGATGGCGTCCTCCATGGCCAGCTTGGTGCCGGAGCCGATGGAGAAGTGGGCGGTGTGGGCCGCATCTCCGAGGAGCACGATCCGGCCATGGTGCCAGGTAACGGTGCGCAGGGTGGGGAACCGGATCCACCGGGAGTTGTTCGAGAAAAGGGGATTCCCCCGAAGCACCTCCGCGAAGATCTCCTCGCACCGTCTCAAGGTCTGTACCTCATCTGCCTCGTGGAAGCCCGCTCGCTTCCAGGCCTCCTCCCCGCACTCCACGATGAAGGTGCTCATCCGGCCCGCGTACGGGTAGGCGTGGGCCTGGAATAGCCCCCATTCCGTCTGCCGGAACACGAAGGTGAAGGCCCCAAACGGACGGGGCGTTCCCAGCCAGATGTACCGCGCGCGGCCCGGGGTGATGCGGGGACGGAAGACCTCCGCGTGCCAGGACCGCACCGTGCTGCCGACCCCATCCGCGCCCACCAGGAGGTCATAGGGCGGGAGATCCTCGGGCTGCCGGACCTCCGTGCGGAACCGGAGCACCACCCCCAGCTCCGCACACCGCCGCTGGAGGATCTCCAACAGGGCGGTGCGGGCGATGCCCGCGAACACGTGGCCCCCACACCGCAGCCGCTCCCCGTGCGCGTAGACGTCGATGGCGTCCCAAAGCACGAAGCGATCCGTGATCTGCCGGTAGGTGACCTCATCCGCCTCCCGGAACTCCGCCAGGGTGCGGTCGCTGAAGACCACGCCCCACCCGTAGGTGGCGTCCGGAGGGTTGCGCTCCAACACCGTGATCTCGTCGCGCGGGCTCGCCTTCTTCAGCAGCAGGGCCAAGTACAGGCCCGCGGGCCCCCCACCCACGATCACCACGCGCACGCCACGGCCTCCGCGAGGCGGTCCACCTGATCCGGATCCGGGACCGCGGGCATGAGCACGAGCTCGTGGCATCCCGCCTCCGCGTACCCCTCCACGAACTGCACCACGGCCTGCGGGGTCGTGAGGAGCTGCCCGACGATGCGCTCCACCAGGGGACCCGTGAAGGCGTAGTAGTCCCGCATGTACCGGATTGCCCGCTCCCGGGCGTCCTCTCCCAGGGCGAAGTAGCCTTGGCCCCACAGCTCGGGCTCACCCGGGCGGCCCGCCTCCCGCCAGGCGATGCGGGCGAGCTCCGCGCCCCGGCCAAAGGCCCGGGGTGGCCCTCCGCCGTGGAAGTAGCCCTGGGCATAGCGGGCGGCCCGGGCAAAGGCCTCGTCCGCGAACCCGCCGACCAGGAACGGCGGGCCACCGGGCTGGGCCGGGGGCGGGCCCACCTTCCCCTCCTCCCAGATGCGCCGGAGGGTCCGCAGCTGCTCCGTGAGCCGGCTTCCCCTTCCCCGGTGGTCCACCCCCGCCATCGCGTAGTCCTCCTCCCGGGCCCCCACCCCGAACCCCACCACCAGCCGCCCCGCCGAGAGCTGATCCAGGCTCGCGAGCTCCTTGGCGAGCAGCACGGTGTTGCGCAGGGGAGAGACCAGGATGGCGGTCACCAGTCTCACCCGCCGGGTGACCCCCGCGGCCGCGGCCAAGGCCAGGAGGGGGTCGTAGCTGTCGTAGGCCACCCGGTCGATCACCGCGAGGCTGCTGAACGGGGCGGCCTCCGCCCGCTCCGCCCACCGCACCACGAGATCCCCCCGCACGCCCGGAATCCCGCTGGGCAGGCCGATGCCGATGCGCACTACGTCTCCTCCCGAAGCCGCTTTCGGTCCACCTTCCCGCTGGGCGTGCGGGGAAGGCCCTCCACGAACCGCACGTCCCGAGGGTACTTGTGGGGGCTGAGGTGAGCCCGCACATGCTCTTGAAGTGCCCGTGCCGTCTGTGGAGTGGCCTGAGTCGGATCCCGCAGGACCACGTAGGCCCGGGGGAGCGTGAGGCCCTCTTCCGTGTACGGCACCACCGCGCACTCCGCCACCAGGGGGTGGCGGAGCAGGCACTCCTCGATCTCCAGGGGCGCCACCCAGATCCCCCCTACCTTCATGAGGTCGTCCGCCCGGCCCTGGTACCAGAAGTATCCGTCTTCGTCTTCCCGGAAGAGGTCTCCCGTGCGCACCCAGTTGCCCCAGAAGGTGCGCACGGACTTCGCCCGATCCTTCCAGTACAAAAGCGCCGCGGTCTCCCCCCATACCCAGAGCTCCCCGACCGCTCCCCGGGGCAGAGGGTTTCCCTCCGGATCCCGCACCTCCGCCCGGTACCCCGGACAGGGTCGGCCCACGCTTCCCGGCCGCACCTCGCCCGGCCGGTTGGAGATGTAGATGTGGTACAGCTCCGAGGACCCGATGCCGTCCACGACTTCTACCCCGAACTTCTGCTTCCACCGGTGGTACAGCTCCGCGGGCAGGGCTTCCCCCGCGGAGGTCGCCAGACGCACGCACGACAGGTCGTACCGGTCCGCGTCCGGGTGGTTCACCATGGCGTTGATCATGGTGGGAACCTGCACGAGGATCGTGGGGCGGTAGCGGGCGATGAGCTCGAAGATGCGCTCCGGGGTGCTGCGCTCCGGGAACACGATGCCCGCGGCCCCCACGCCGAAGGGGAAGAGGGCCGTGCAGTCCCGGGCGTATCCGAAGAAGAGCTTGGGAACCGGGAGGACCACGTCCTGTGGAGTGTAGCGGATCACCTCCTGCGCGTAGTTCCAGAAGCTCAGGTAGGGCGCGTAGTGGCAGTGCACCACCGCCTTGGGCCGACCGGTGGTGCCCGTGGTGAACTTCCACAGGGCGAAGTCGTCCTTGGAGGTGTCCGCGTCCGGGAGGTCCGGGGGGGCCTCCGCCACCATCCGTTCGAAGCTCACCTCCCCCTTCTCCAGCTCCAGCACCCCCACCGCCAGGATCCGGCCCCGGAAGCCCACCGCCCGGGCCGCCTCCCGGATCTTGGAGTGGGTGACCGCGTCCGTCACCACCACCCGGGGCCGGGCATAATCCAGGTAGTAGGCGTAGTCCTGGGAATGGAGGAAGGTGTACACCTCCGCGCTGACGGCCCCCAGCTTCAGTACCGCGTACCAGGTGGCCACGAACTCCACCCCGTCCGAGAGGGCCAGCAGCACCCGGTCCTCCGGCTCCACCCCGAGCGCCCGGAGCACGTTTCCCACGCGGTTCGTGAGGTGCGCGAGCTCCGCGTAGGTCACCGCGCGGTCCCCGCAGTACAGGGCGACGCGGCTCCCCCGGCCCTCCTCCAGGTGACGATCCAGGAAATAGCGGGTGACGTTAAATCGCTGGGGCACGTCCTCGTACGTCACCATCTCCCTTCCCCCTACGAAAGCACGCCGCCTCCGTCCAGGACGATGCCCTGCCCGTTGATCCCTCCCGCCGCGTCCGTGCAGAGGTAGGCCACCAGGGACGCGACCTCCTCCGGGGTGAACAGGCGCCTTTGCGGGCTGCTGCTCTCCAGGGCCCGGCGCACTTCTTCCGGAGGGCGGCCCGTGCGGGCGCTGATCCGGCGGATGTTCTCCGCGGTCATGTCCGTCTGGAGATAGCCGGGGCAGATGGCGTTCGCGGTGATGCCCCGATCCGCGTACTCCAACGCCACGGACCGTACGAGTCCCAGCAGGGCATGCTTGGAGGTCGCGTACGCGGCCGTGTACCGGGAGGCCACCTTCGCCAGCACGGAGGCCACGGCCACGATCCGGCCCCACCCCACCTCCAGCATGTCCGGAAGGACCGCCTGCATGGCGTAGAGGGCACCCGTGACGTTGGTGCGGAGGTGGCGCTCCCACACCGCGTCCGTGATCTCCCGGAAGGGGTGGCTCTCCGCCACCCCCGCGGCGTACACCAGGATGGTGACGGGTCCCAGAACTTCCCGGACCCGGGCCACCGCGACCTCCACAGCCTCCCGCACCGCCACGTCACACGGAAGCCCCAGGGCCCGTCCCCCCGTGCGCTCGATCTCTCCGGCCACGGCTTCTACCTGCGCGGCCGTGCGGGCCACGACCGCCACGCGGGCGCCCCGGCGGGCCAGTTCCAGGGCACACGCCCGGCCCACGCCTCGGCCTCCACCCGTGATGAACGCCACCCGATCCCGCAGCTCCATCCCCCTCCGTGTTTCGACGGAAGGCCGCGACCTCCTTGTGGCGGCTCACACGCTCAGGTAGCGCTGCCACAGGCCCGGATCCGCCCGCAGAGCTTCCGAGGGTCCCCGCCACACCACCCGCCCCCGCTCCAGGACGAAGTGATGGTGCGCGAGGTCCAGCAGACGGTCCACGTACTTGTCGATGAGGAGGAGGGCGAGTCCTTCCCGGTTGAGCTGCTCCAGACACCGCCAGATCTCCTCCCGGAGCACGGGCGAAAGGCCCTCCGTGGCCTCGTCGAGGATCAGCAGGCGCGGGTTGGTCATGAGCGCCCGTCCGATGGCGAGCATCTGTTGCTCGCCCCCGGAAAGCTGGACACCCAGGCGGTTCAGCCGGGCCCGGAGTCGCGGGAACAGCTCCAGCACCCGGTCCAGCGTCCACGGCCGAGAGGATCCGTTGCGGTTGGCCGCAAACGCCAGGAGGTTTTCCCGCACCGTGAGGTTGGGAAAGATCTGACGGCCCTCCGGGACGAGAGCGATGCCCGCGGAGGCGATGGTCTCGGGAGGCCTCCCCTGAATCTCCTCTCCGCAGAAGATCACGCGTCCGGCCCGGGGCGGCAGGAGTCCCAGGATGGCGCGGACGGTGGTGGTCTTGCCCATGCCGTTCCGGCCGAGGAGGGTCACGATGCGGCCCGCGGGGACCTCCAGGTCCACCCCGAAGAGCACCGGGCTGGGACCGTAGGAGGCCTGCAGCCCCTCCACCCGCAGGAGGGGCTCCCCGCCCGCTACCGCATGCGCCCCGGAAGGGGCGGAGGATGCGGGGCTCCGAGGCCGGGGCTCCCCGAGATACGCCCGGTGCACTTCCGGATTTGCCCGTACCTCCTCCGGGGAGCCGCTCGCCAGCACCCGCCCGTCCACCAGCACCGTGATCCGGTCCGCCACGGAGAACACCACGTCCATGTCGTGCTCCACCAGCAGCACCGTCACCTGGCCCCGCAGGCCCCGGATGAGCTCCACCATCCGCCGGGATTCCTCCTGGCTCATGCCGGAGGTGGGTTCGTCCAGGAGCACGAGCCTGGGCCGGCAGGCGAGCGCCAGCCCGATCTCCAGCTGCCGCTGCTCCCCGTGGGAGAGCGCCGCCACGGGGACGTCCGTACGATCCGCAAGCCCCACCCGCGCCGCGTACTCCCGCGCTTCCTCCCTGAGCCCTCTCTCCAGGTGCACGGGGTGCCAGAACCGGAAGGAACTCCCCGTGCGCGCCTGGACCGCGAGGCTGAGGTTCTCGAGTACGGTCTGGCGGGGGAAGAGGTTGGTTACCTGGAAGGTGCGGGCGATCCCCCGTAGGGCCCGGACGTGCGGCGGCAGGTACGTGATGTCCTCCCCATCGAAGAGGATCCGGCCTTCCGTGGGCGGGAAGACGCCGGCCACCAGGTTGACGAGGGTGGTCTTCCCCGCGCCGTTCGGTCCGATGACCGCGTGCACCTCTCCCCGCTCCACCGCGAGGTCACACCGCCACAGGGCGAGCACGCCCCCGAACCGCTTCGTGAGACCCCGGATCTCCAGGACCCTCATCGGGGCCTGCCCTCCAGGAGACCCACCAGTCCCCGGGGCGCCAAGAGCACCACCCCGAGCAGGATCAGCCCCACGGGCAGCTGCCAGTGGATGGTGGCCGCGTGGAAGACCTCCTCCAGGGCCACCATGGCGGCCGCCCCCACGACCCCGCCCCAGAACCTCCCGACCCCGCCGAGGATCACCATGAGCAGGAACGCTCCGGACTGCGGCCAGCTGAGCATGGCGGGGGAGACGTACTGGGCGTGGTGGGCCATGAGGATCCCCGCCAGGCCCGTGAGGGCGCCGGAGAGCACGAAGGCCACGAGCTGGAAAGGGTACGCGGGAAAGCCGATGGCCACGGCCCGGGCCTCGTTGTCCCGGATGGCCTGCAGGGCCCGGCCGAACCGGGCGTGGACCACCCGCCACAGGATCCCCAGGCACGCGGAGAGCAGGAGCAGGGTGAGGTAATAGAGCGCAACGTCTCCGAGAGGGAATCCGAGCTCCGTACGGGGTGCCCGGAGCCCGTCCTGGCCGCCGTACTGCTTGAGGGAGACCACCCCGTAGTACACCATCTGAGCGAAGGCCAGGGTGATCATGATGAAGGGAAGGCCCCGGGTGCGCAGGCACACGGCACCGATGACGAGGGCCGCGAACGCGGCCACCAGGATCCCCGCGGGCCAGATCACCCATGCGGCGTGGATTCCCTCCCGCGCCAGCACGGCCACGGTGTAGGCCCCCAACCCGAAGTAGGTGGCGTGCCCGAAGCTCACAAGCCCCCCATAGCCCAGGACGAGGTTGAGGCCGCTGCAGGCAAGACCCAGGATCATGGCCTTGGTGACCAGGTTCAGGTAAAACCGCCAGCCGAATGCCTCCGCGAGGGCGGGAAACCCGACCAGGAGGATCCCGGCCGCGGCGAGCGGGAGCCGGCCCGCCGCGCCCCGAGGGATCGCCACCGAGATGCGGCGGACTTCCGAAGCGGGGAGCGGCCGGATCCGCATGCTAAGCCCGGACCGGGAACAGCCCCTGAGGGCGCAGGAAGAGGACCGCGGCCATGAGGAGGTAGATGAGGATGGAGGCCACGGCCGGGCCCAGGTTCGAGGCCACCTCCGGGGGCAGGAGACGCAGGAAGAGGGGCGGGAGGAGGGCCCGGCCCGCGGTGTCCACGATCCCCACCAGGAGCGCCCCCACGAGCGCGCCTTTCACCGAGCCGATGCCGCCGACCACGATCACCACGAAGGCGAGGATGAGGATCTCCTCCCCCATGCCCACCTGCACCGCCAGGATGGGGCCCAGCAGAGCTCCTGCCACCGCACACAGCCCGGCACTCACCCCGAACACCAGGGTGAAGACCCGCCGGATGGGGATCCCCATGGCCTGGGCCATGGCCCGGTTGGAGGCTCCTGCCCGCACCCACATCCCCAGACGTGTCCGGTGGATCAGGAGGAAGAGGCCGGCCGCGAGCCCGATGCCGACCCCGATGAGGAACAGACGGTACGCGGAATATCCCAGACCCGGCAGGAGCCGGACGGGTCTTGCGAGCTCCTGGGGCACGGTGAGCAACAGGGCCTGGGGCCCCCAAATCATCCGGACCCCCTCGTTGAACACGAGGATGAGGGCAAAGGTGGCCAGCACCTGCGTGAGGTGATCCCGGGCGTAGACCCGCCGCAGGACGGAGACCTCCAACAGGACCCCTACTCCCGCGGTGGCCAGGACCGCCAGGGCCACACCGGCCCAGAAGGATCCCGTCGCGCGGGCCAGGGTGGCGGCGAAGTAGGCCCCCAGCATGTACAGGGAGCCGTGCGCGAGGTTCACCACGTCCATGATCCCCAGGACCAGGGTGAGGCCGGAAGCGAGCAGGAAGAGCATGAGTCCCAGTTGCAGCCCGTTCAGCAGCTGCTCCAGAACGAGGGCCGCGGGGAACCCGGACATTCCCTACGGAAGCCTGCAACGGGAGACGTAGGCGTCCCCGTGATTGCGGAAGATGGTGCCCCGTAGCCGGTTCACGATCTCGCCGTTCGGCATCTCCACCACCTGCCGGAGGTAGTAGTTCTGGATGGGGTACCCGTTCCGGTTGAACCGCACCCGACCCCGGGTGGTCTCGAACCCGGAGAGGACCGCGCGTCGGAACTCCGCCTTGCGGGAGAGATCCCCGCCCACCGCCCGCAGCCCGTGGTCCAGGGCCAGAGCCGCGTCGTACCCCTGGGAGGCGTACAGGGTGGGGATGCGGTTGTACGTGCGGCGGAAGTCCTCCACGAACCGGCGGTTGATGGGGTTGAACAGCTCCAGGGCCCAATGGGAACTGTTAAACACCCCGACCATGGGCCGGCCCACGGCCCGGATCACGTCCGCATCCGCGGAGAAGCCGGGCAGCAGAAGCGGGATCTGCTGCATGAGGCCCGCCTCCGCGTACTGCTTGATGAAGTTCACCCCCATGGCTCCCGGGTAGAAGGCATACACGGCCTTGGGGGCCGCGGCCCGAATCTGGGCGATCTCCGCGGAGTAATCCAGCTGCCCCAGGCGGGTGTACACCTCCCCGATCACGCGTCCCTTGTAGAAGCGCTTGAACCCCGTGAGGGCGTCCCGGCCCGCGGGGTAGTTGGGCGCCAGGATGAAGGCGGTCTCGTACCCCTTCAGCTGGGCGTAGTGTCCCATGGCCTCGTGCATATTGTCGTTCTGCCAGGCCACGTTGAGGAAATAGAAGTTGCACTGCTCTCCCGCGTACTCAGAGGGCCCCGCGTTTGGACTGATGTAGAAGGTCTGGCTCTGGAACACCAGGTCTCCCACCGCCAGCAGGACGTTGGAGAAGATGATGCCCGTCACGAAATCCACCCGGTCCCGCCGCAGCATGCGCTCCACCGCGGTGCGGGCCACGTCCGGATTCTGCTGGTCGTCCGCCACGAGCACCTCCACCGGAAGTCCCCCCAGGCGGTTGCCCAGATGCCGGAGGGCCAGGTTGAAGGCATCCAGGACATCCTGCCCCAAGGCTGCCCCACCGCCCGAGAGGGTGCTCACGAACCCGATCCGCACGGTGCGGGGCTGGGCCCCCGCGGGAAGGGCCACCAGCAAGGCCAAAGCGATCACCAGACGGGAGAGCGTCCGGTTCCCCATGGTCCCCCTCCGGATCTTTGTGCGCAGGCGGGGCCGTGCTTTCAGGCCGCCCGCCTTTGTTTATTTATGTACACCGCCGGGCCCGTTCCTCCGTCAACCCCTCCGGTGTCTGCCAGCCCCGGCCGGTTGCACCCGGCCCCCGGAGGCGTCGTACACTTCAGGTTGTGTCCCTGGTGGAGCTCACGGTCCTGCTCGGGCTCCTGATGGCCCTGGTGGCCTTCGGCGTGGACGCCATGCTGCCGGCCCTCAGCGTCATGGCCCGGGAGTACGGGGTGACGGAGACCAAGGCGCAGCTGGTGGTGGGCGTCTACCTCATGGGGTTCGCCCCGGGCCAGCTCCTCTTCGGGCCCCTCAGTGACCGCTACGGCCGGCGAGGGGTGCTGCTCTCGGCCCTGGGTGTGTTCGTGGCCTTAAGCCTCCTCATCCCGTTCGCCCCCTCCTTCCCCCTCCTCGTGACCCTTCGGTTTTTCCAGGCGTTCTTCGGCTCCAGCATGCGGAGTGTGGGCACCGCCCTCGTGCGGGACCAGTACCGCGGGGAGGACATGGCCCGCATCCTCTCCTTCATCCAGATGGTGTTCCTGGTGGTCCCTATCCTGGCACCCTCCGTCGGGACCTTCCTCCTCGGGTTCGGCTGGCGCGCGGTCCTCCTCTTCCTGGGGGGACTCGCGCTGGTGCTCCTCGGGTGGGCCGCCCTCCGGCTCCCAGAGACCCTTCCCCCGCCCCGCCGCCGTCCCCCGGGCTTCGGCCCGCTCCGGGATGCCCTCCGCCTTCTCCTCCGCACCCCGGAGAGCCTGGTGGCCACCCTCCTCCTGACCTTCAGCTATGCCATGCTCCACATGTACCTCCTCAACGCGCCGCAGCTGTACAAGACGCACCTGGGGCTTTCCAACACGCAATTCGCCCTGGCCTTTGGAGGGACCGCGGCGTTCCAGAGCCTGGCCATGCTGTGCACGGGGCTTGCGGTCCACCGACTCGGTCTCCGCTCCTTCCTGTGGTGGTCGCTCCTGTGCCTCTTCACCTCCGCGGCCCTCTTCCCCCTCCACGTGCTCCTCCTCCGGAAAGCCATCCTCATCTGGCTGCACGCGAGCCTGGTGTTCTTCGGCATCGGGCTCGTGTTTCCCAACGCCATGAGCCTGGCGATGGAGCCCCTGGGGAGCATCGCGGGCTTTGCCAGCAGCGTGGTGGGGTTCAGCAGCGGGCTGCTCGCGAGCTCCCTGGGGACGGTCCTGAGCCAGTGGACGGGCGGAGACCCCCTGCGCCTCGGGGTGGGATGGCTCGTGCTTGGGTCGGGGGCTCTCCTCTGCGGACTCTGGGGTCCCCTCCGCACCTCGGCCCGGAAGGACGTCCAGGAACGCGCTCCGGGAGAGGAGGTGGTATCTTCTAGGTGAGCATGGACGAGAACTTCGCTCCCTTCGATCCCTCCGCGTGCCGCCGGATCGTGGTGAAGGTCGGCAGCGCCCTCATCGCGGATCCGGCCTTCTCCACCCTCCGCCGACTTGCGGCGGAACTGGCAGCGCTGAGGCGGGATGGGCGGGAGGTGGTGGTGGTCTCTTCCGGGGCGGTGGCCTTGGGCAGCACGCGGTTGGGGCTTCCTGCCCGACCCCTCTCCATCCCCGCAAAGCAGGCCGCGGCCGCGGTGGGCCAGCCCCTTCTCATGCAGGCGTGGGCCGAGGCGTTTGCCCACCACGACCTCGTGGTGGCCCAGGTACTCCTCACCGCCTTCGACCTCGCGGATCGGGCGCGGTTCCTCAACGCCCGCCACACCCTGGAAAACCTGCTTCGGTGGGGGGCGATCCCCGTGGTGAACGAGAACGACACCGTGGCGGTGGAGGAGCTGAAGTTCGGCGATAACGACCACCTCTCCGTGCTCCTGGCCACCCTGGTGGGCGCAGATCTGCTCCTCGTGCTGTCCGACGTGGAGGCCCTGTACGACCGGGATCCCCGCCGCTACCCCGATGCCCGGCCCATCCGACGGGTGGACCGGGTGGACCGGGAACTGCTGGCCCGGGCGGGCTCAGGCCCCGGGCAGGTGGGCACCGGGGGGATGCGGTCGAAGCTGCTGGCCGCGGAGAAGGCCCTGGCTGCAGGCATCCCTCTCTGGCTGCTTCCCGGCCATCGTCCGGGCGCCGTCCGAGAGGCCCTCTCCGGAGCCCAGATCGGCACGCTTTTCTGGAGTCCCCGGAGACGGTACTCGGGTCGGAAACTGTGGCTGTACCAGTTGCCGCGGCCCGCGGGGGAGCTGCTCCTGGACGCGGGCGCGGCCCGGGCCCTCCGGGAGGAGGGCGCTTCGCTCCTGCCCGCGGGGATCCTGGGCGTGCGGGGAGAGTTCGGAGTGGGGGATCCCGTGCGGTGCCTGGACCCCGAAGGGCGACTGGTCGGCGTGGGACTGGTGAACTACGGTTCCAGCGAGATCGAGCGCATCAAGGGGGCCCATACCCGGGAGATCGAGATCCGGCTGGGGTACAAGCACTCCGACGAGGTGATCCACCGGGACCACTTCGTGCTGGCCGGGGATCTGGAGGCGGAAACATCCTATACGGGAGGGGTGCGATGATCGAGCTGGCGAGCGAGCTGCGGCAGTTGGGAGAGCGGGCCCGGGCGGCCGCGCAGCAGCTCCTGCGGGCTTCCCCCGCGGCCAAGCAGCGGGCCCTGGTGCGGGCCGCGGAGCTCTTGGAGGCTCGGTGGTCGGAGGTTCTGGAGGCGAACCGGCGGGACCTGGAGGCCGCGCAGGCCCAGGGGCTGCCGAAGCCCAAACTGGAGCGCCTGCGCCTGGGGGATCGCCGGCGGGACGACCTCGTCGAGGGCCTGCGGCAGATCGCCTCCCTCCCGGATCCCGTGGGCGAGATCGAGCAGCTCGTGGTGCGGCCGAACGGCTTGCTGGTGGGTCGGATGCGGATCCCCCTGGGCGTGATCGGCCTCATCTACGAGGCCCGACCCGATGCCACGGTGGAGGCCAGCGCGGTGGCCCTCAAGGCCGGCAACGCCATCCTCCTGCGGGGCGGGAAAGAGGCCCGGCACAGCAACGAGGCCCTCGTGGGCCTGATCCGCTCGTCCCTGGCGGAATCCGGTCTTCCTCCGGACGCGGTGCAGCTCGTCCCCGCAGGGGACCGGCAGTCCGTGCTGGAGATGTGTCGGATGGAGGGGTGGTTAGACCTCCTCATCCCGAGGGGTGGGGAGGAGTTGATCCGGTTCGTGCAGGAGCATGCCCGGGTCCCGGTGCTGGCCCACGCCAAGGGGGTGAACCACCTGTACGTGGACGAGGAGGCGGACCTCGGGATGGCGGTGCGCATCGCGGTCAACGCCAAGGCCCAGCGCCCTGCCACCTGCAACGCCCTGGAGAAGGTACTGGTACACCGAGCGGTGGCGGCCGAGTTCCTGCCCCAGCTCGTGGCCGCCATGCGGGAGGCCGGGGTGGAGCTCCGGGGCTGTCCCCGGGCCCGGGAGATCGCGCCCGCCCTCAAGCCCGCCCAAGAGGAGGACTGGCGGGCGGAGTACCTGGATCTTGTGCTGGCGGTGCGGGTGGTGGACTCCCTGGAGGAAGCCCTGGAGCACATCGCCCGGTACGGCTCCCGGCACACGGAGGCCATCGTGACCCGCAACCACGACCGGGCCATGCGCTTCCTCCGGGAGGTGGACGCCTCCCTGGTGCTGGTGAACGCCAGCACCCGGTTTAACGACGGGTTCCAGCTGGGTCTGGGCGCGGAGATCGGGATCAGCACCACGAAGCTTCATGCGTACGGCCCCATGGGCGTGCGGGAGCTCACCACCACCAAGTTCGTGGCCCTGGGCCAGGGGCAGGTGCGGACCTAGATGGAGCCCGTGGTGGGCGTCATCATGGGATCCGCCTCCGACTGGGAGACCATGCGGCATGCGGCCGCCACGTTAGAGGAGCTCGGGGTGCCGTACGAGGTGCGGGTGGTGAGCGCCCACCGCACCCCGGAGCTCATGGCGGAGTACGCACGGAGTGCCGAGGAGCGGGGATTGCTCGTCATCATCGCGGGCGCCGGCGGGGCCGCCCACCTGCCCGGCATGACCGCGGCCCACACGGTGCTCCCGGTGCTGGGCGTGCCCGTGGAGTCCCAGGCCCTGCGGGGCCTGGATTCCCTGCTCAGCATCGTGCAGATGCCGGCCGGGGTGCCCGTGGGCACCCTTGCCATCGGACGGGCCGGAGCCGTCAATGCGGCTCTGCTGGCCGCGAGCATCGTGGGACTCAAGCATCCAGAGGTTCTGGAGCGGGTCAGGCGGTACCGGGAGGCGCGCAAGCAGGAGGTGCTCGCCCGCCCGGACCCCCGCGCGGAGCCGTGAGGATCGGGATCCTCGGAGGCGGCCAGCTCGGCCGGATGCTGGCCCTGGCCGGCTACCCTCTTGGCTTTTCCTTCCGGTTCCTGGACCCCTCCCCGGAGGCCTGTGCGGGGCAGGTGGGGGCGTTGCAGGTGGGGGAGTACGGGGATGAAGGAGTCCTGCGCCGGTTCGCGGAAGGGCTGGAGGTCGTCACCTACGAGTTCGAGAACGTGCCGGTCAAGGCCGCCCGGTTTCTGGCCGAAACCCTTCCCCTCCACCCCCCGCCCGAGGCCCTGGAGGTGGCCCAGGACCGGCTCGCGGAGAAGCGGTTCTTCGCGTCCCTGGGGATTCCCACCCCCGCCTTCCATCCGGTGGACGACCCCACAGACCTCAAGGCAGGGGTGGAACGCCTCGGCCTGCCGGCCCTCCTCAAGACCCGACGCGGCGGGTACGACGGTAAGGGCCAGGTCCTTCTCCGGAGGCGGGAAGACCTGGAGCCCGCGTGGGCGGCCCTGGGCGGAGCGAACCTGATCTTGGAGGAGTTCGTGCCCTTCCATCGGGAGCTCTCCGTGCTGGCGGTCCGCTCCCCCAGCGGGGAGATGGCCTGCTATCCGCTCGTGGAGAACCATCACCGGGAGGGGATGCTGCGCCTCTCCCTGGCCCCCGCGCCTCAGCTCACCCGAGAACTCCAGGGAAAGGCCGAGGCGTACGCAAAACGGATCCTGGAGGCCCTGGAATACGCGGGGGTACTCGCCCTGGAGCTGTTCCAGGTGGGAACGGAGCTCCTCGCCAACGAGATGGCCCCGCGGGTCCACAACAGCGGGCACTGGACCATCGAGGGCGCGGAGACGAGCCAATTCGAGAACCACCTGCGGGCCATCACCGGACTCCCGCTCGGCTCCACCGCCCCGCGAGGGTGGAGCGCCATGGTGAACCTCATCGGGCGGAAGCCTGAGTTCCGGGAGCTGCTCGCCCTTCCCGGAACGCACCTCCACTGGTACGGGAAGCGGGTGCGGCCGGGCCGGAAGGTGGGGCACATCACCCTGCGGGCGGATTCGGAGCAAGCCGTCCTGGAGCTCCTCCCGCGGCTGCTCGCTCTCGCGGGAGAGCGGCTTCCGGAGCCCTACCGGATGGCCTCCTCCCGGTAAGAAGGCACCTCCTGGCCGCGCAGGTACTCCAGCAGCCGCCGGGCCACCTTTGGACCCACCACCGCGGCCACCTCCTCCTCCCGGGCTTCCCGCAGGCGGCGCACCGATCCGAAGTGCCGGATGAGCTCCCGCTTGCGCTTCTCCCCGATCCCCGGGATCTCGTCCAGGACCGAGTACACGATGCGCCGGTCCCGGAGCATGCGGTGGTAGGCATTCGCGAACCGGTGGGCCTCATCCCGCACCCGCTGCAGGAGCTGCAGGGCCGCGGATTCCTGCGGGAGCCGGAGAGGTTCCGGCGCATCGGATCGGTACACGAGCTCCTCCCGCTTTGCGAGGGCCACCACGGGGATCCGCATGCCGAGTCCGGATAGAATTGCCAGGGCCGCACTGAGCTGGGATCGACCGCCGTCCACCAGGATGAGGTCCGGGAGCACGGACCACTTGGGCTTGCGGACTGCGCCCCTCTGGAGGGCTTCTTCTTCCTGCCGGGCGTTTTCGAACCGGCGGCGCAGAACCTCTTGCAACATGCCCACGTCGTTGGGCCCGGGCGTCGACCGGATCTTGAACCGGCGGTAGGCGTCCTTGCGGGGCCGCCCTCCCTCGAAGGTCACCAGACACGCCACCGCCTCCCCGGACTGGAAGTTGGAGACGTCGTAGCCCTCGATGCGGAAGGGGACCTCCGCAAGCCCCAACACCTGCTGCAGCGCCCGCACCGCCGCCCCCTCCCGCCCCACGAGCCGCACCCGCTCCTGTTCCAGGTGCACCCGGGCGTTCTCCCGGGCCATCTCCACCAGGCACCGGTCCGCCTCCCGCTCCGGCACCGTCACCCGAACCGGCTCCCCCCGCCGCTCCCGGAGCCACCGGGCGATGAGTTCCTGGTCGTCCACGGGCTCGGGGATGAGGACCTCCGGCGGAACGGTGGTGGCGTGCGCGTAGAACTGCTCCAGGAAGGTGCGCAGGACCTCCGCAGGGGCGTGCGCGAGGGCGCCCGTGAGGAAGAAGTGTTCCTGCCCCACGAGCCGCCCCCCGCGGACGAAGAGCACCTGGGCGCAGGCGTCGTCCCCGTCCACGTGGACCGCCACCACGTCCCGATCCTCCAAGCCCGGACCGGAGGTGCGCTGTCGCTGCCGGATGGCCTCGATGGCCCGGATCTGGTCCCGCAGGGCCGCCGCCCGCTCGAATTCCAGTCGGTCTGCGGCCGTCTGCATCTCCCGCCGCAGCGCCTCCAGTACCGCTTCCTGCTTCCCTTCCAGGAACAGCACCGCCTGGCGCACCTGCTCCGCGTATTCCTCCTGGCTGGCGCCCCAAGCCACGCAAGGGGCGGTGCACAACCCCATGGCGTGATCCAGGCAGGGGCGCGGGAGGGACCGATCGATCTCGATCCGGCAGCTACGCAGCCGGAAGAGCTTCCGGATGGTTCGGATGGTACGACGCACGAGCTTCGGCTCGTGGTACGGATAGGGGCCGAAGTAGCGGGCCCCGTCCTGCGCGATCTTCCGGGTCATCACGATCTTGGGATAGGGCTCGTTCGTGATCTTGATGTAGGGATAAGCCTTGTCGTCCGCCATCCGCACGTTGTACCGTGGGCGGTGCTGCTTGATGAGGTTCGTCTCCAGGACCAGGGCCTCCACCTCGTTGGCGCACACCACCACGTCGAAGTCGAAGACCTTCGTCATGAGGTGGCGGATGCGGGGGGAGGAGGTGGTGCGGGGGTCCTGGAAGTAGGTGCGTACCCGGTTCCGCAGGGACGCGGCCTTCCCCACGTAGATCACCCGGCCCGCCCGGTCCCGCAGGAGGTACACCCCGGGCTGGGCCGGAAGCGCCCGCAGCTTCTCCTCCAGGTTCGGGGCCCGCTCCATGGCCCTTCCATCATATCCCAAGGTTCTTGGGGAAAGCGGCTCCAGCTCCCGCCTCGGAGTTCCTCAAGCGTCCGTACCTTGCGCCCCCACCCGCCGCAACAGCGCCCCAAGCGGCGCGGCCTCCACCGGCACGCCGTTCCGGAAGGCGATCCACAGGTCGCTCCAGGGCGGGAGCCTCTCCCCGGGGACCAGGATCCCCACCAGGTTCAGGGGATCCGCGGCGGAGAGCACCACGACTTCCGGATCTCCGGCTGTCCGCCGCACGGCCCGCAGGGCTTCCACCGCCTCCGGGAGCGCGTACTGCTCGCCCGTGAAGCCACCGACGAACCGGCCTCCCCGGATCCGCCCCTGCAGCTCCCACCGCCGGTACACCCCCACGAGATCCCGCCACGGAGGGGCGATCCGCTCCCGTATGAGGACTTCCCGGAACACCACCCCGTACCGCCGCAGCAGTTGCTGCGCGATCCGCTCCGTGCGTTCCGGCTCCGGGATCTTCCCACCAGACCCCCACAGGGCCCACCGGCCCACGGGGAGGGACCGACCGTGGAGCCCTCCGGGGAGTACCCGCAGCCCCCGCCGCCCCCGGCGCAGGAGCTGTCGCAACCCTCCCACCCCGTCCCCGCTCACGAGCCCCGCGCCCACCAGCTCCCACAGGGCCGCCTCGACCTCCGAGGGAAGCCGGCGCAGGGCCCTCGCCATGTCCGAGAGGAAGGAGGCGCCGTGGGCTTCCAGGTACGCCAGGACGTCCCGGGCCACCACGGAAAGCCCTTCCCTGGAGAGCCCGTCCCGTTGCGCGTAGACCTCCAGGTCCTCCCGCAGCAGGAAGGCGATGGGCGTCGTGCGCAAAAAGCTCCTGCGCCGCCGGATCCCCTTGGGTTCCGGGTTTCCGTCCCGCCCGATCCGGCCCCAGGTCACGACCCCGCTCAGGCAGAGGGCCTCCAGGTCCGCGGGGTTGTAGGCACGGATCCGGGCGGGAAGCACGCTCGTCTCCCAGGCCTCCGCCGGAAGTTCCAGACCCTGGAGTTGGCCGATCACCTGCAGGAGGCCGTCCCGACCGTGCAGCTGGGTTCCCGGGTGCACGTGCTGCCACCGGAACAAAAACCGCATGAAGTCCGAAGGCGCCACAGGCTCGATCTCCCGCCGCAGCCGGCCCACGGTGAGCCGGTGGATCCGCGCGAGGAGCCTGCGCTCGCACCACTCCTCCTCCACGAGCCCCGGGGTGTAGTGCCCCCGCAGCACCATCCCCGTCCCTTCCAGGGCCGCGAGGGCCGCCGTGACCTCCCCTTCCGGAAGACCCAGCCGCGCGGCCAGGGCCGGGGCCGTGGTGGGGCCGAGGTGCGGCATCCAGCCCCGTACCACGGCCAGCACCGCCTCCTCCCGGGTCGGTTGCGGTAGGTCCGTGGCCCGCTCGGGCTCCGGTTGGAAGCGGGCCTGGGGCCAGATGGCCCGGACGAAGGGCACGCGTTCTGCGGCCACGTATCCCCGGAGGTCACCGGCCACCGCCACGGTGGCCCGCCCCTCGCGCAAGAGGCTCTCCGCGAAGGCTTCCCAAAGACCCGCCTCCCGCACCGGGAGGAGGACGAGGGTATGGAGGAGGTCATGGAGTTCGTCCGGATCCCGCACGTCCGGCCATGCCTGGGCCCGCACCTCCTCGATGGCCTCGGGATCCAGAGCTCCGGGGCCCCGGGCGAGCTCCGGGTCCACCCGGCGCAGCTGCACCGCCCGGGCCCGCCGCTCCTCCAGGGGCGCGTCGTCGAGGAAGGCGTAGGGGTTCGCGTTGAGGATCTCGTGGGAGGCGGGGGAGGGAATCGGCGTCTCCACGGCCACGGTGCGGATCTCCCCCCGCTCCATGCGTCCCACGATCTCCGCCAGGCGCCCGAGGTCCATCGCTTCCTCCAAGCAGCTGCGGATGGTCTCGTTTACCAGCGGATGGTCCGGCGGGGTGATGGGGCCCATGCGGTTGTCCTGGCAGCCCACTTGATCCGGGAACACCGCGGCCAGGAGGTCCTCCGCCTGCATGCGTTGGATCTGGGGCGGTACTTTCCGACCGCCCCGCTGCCGCAGGACGGCCAGGGCCCGCTGGGCGTTCTGTCGCCACCGGGTGAGGAAAAGCGGAGACTGCAGGGTGGCCTGGAGGAGGTCCTTCTCGACGGTCTGGGACCGCACGAAGGAGAAGATGAGCTCGAGGGGGAAGCTGTGTTGCTCGCCCAGGGAGAGCAGGATCCCGTCGTCCGTGGCCGCGGCCTGCAGCTCGAAGTCGAAGGTGAGGCAGAAGCGCTTGCGCAATGCGAGCCCCCATGCCCGGTTCACCCGGGCGCCGAAGGGCGTGTGCAGCACGATCTGCATCCCGCCCGCCTCGTCGAAGAACCGTTCCGCCACCAAGCAATCCTGGGTGGGCACGCAGCCCAGCACCGCCACCGTCTCCCGGATGTAGTCCACCACCTGCTTTGCGCCCGCTTCGTCCAGGCCCGTCTCCTGCACGAGCCAGGCCACGGCACCGGAGGGGTCGTGGATCCGTTGCGCCACCGCCGCGCGCAGGTCCGAGACCGCCTGCGAGAGCTCCCAGGTGCGGGCCGGCGCCTCCCCGAGCCAGAAGGGGATGGTGGGCGGAGCACCGTGTGCGTTCTCCACCCGCACCCGTCCGCTGCTTTCCACCCGGCGCACCCGCCAGGAGGTGTTGCCCAGGAGGAACACGTCTCCCGGTGCGCTCTCGACGGCGAATTCCTCGTTCACCCGGCCGACGAGGGTCTCATCGGGCTCCGCGATCACGTCGAAGTCGAAGGTCTCCGGGATGGCGCCCCCGCAGGTGATGGCCACCATCCGGGCACCCCTGCGGGCCCGCACCACGCCCTTCACCCGATCCCGGTGCAGCAGGGCACCGGCTCTCCCTCGGCGGGCCGCGATCCCCTCGGAGAGCATCTCCAGCACCTGCTCGAACTCCCGCCGGCTCAGATTCCGGTACGGATAGGCCCCCCGCACGAGCGCGAAGAGCTCGTGCTCTGCGATGGGCGCACAGGCCGCGATGGCCACCATCTGCTGGGCCAGCACGTCGAGGGGCTTTTCCGGGAGGAGTACCCGGTCCAAAATCCCCCGGCGAACGGCCTGTACCGCGGCCGCGCACTGCATGAGCTCATCCCGGGTGAGGGGGAAGAGCACGCCCTTGGGCATCCGGTCCATCCCGTGCCCGGACCGGCCGACCCGCTGGAGGAGGGTGGAAAGGGCCCGGGGAGCGCCCACGTGACACACCAGGTCCACGTGGCCGATGTCGATGCCGAGCTCCAGGGAGGCGGTGGCCACCACCACGGACAGATCGCCCTGCTTGAGCCGGCGCTCCGTCTCCTGCCGCAGGGTGCGGGCGAGGCTCCCGTGGTGGGAGGCCACCCGGCCCTCACCCAGGCGCTCGGAGAGGCGGTGGGCCACCCGTTCCGCCAGCTTCCGGGTGCTGACGAACACCAGGGTGGTGCGGTGGCGTCCTGCGAGCTCCGCGATCCGGTCGTACACCTCCGCCCAGATCTCATGGGTGGCCACGGGCCCGAGGAGTTGCTCGGGGACCCAGATGGAGAGATCCCAGGCCCTCTGCCAGCCCGCGTCCACGATGGCGCAGTCCGGGGAGCCGTCCGACCCACACCGGGCGGTCCCCACCAGCAGCCGGGCCAGCTCCTCGAGAGGGTGGGCGGTGGCGCTAAGCCCGATGCGCTGGCAGCGCCGCCCCGCGAGGTGATCCAGCCGCTCCAGGGAGAGGGTGAGGTGGGCTCCCCGCTTGTCCTGGGCGATGGCGTGCAGCTCGTCCACGATCACCGTGCGGGCGGTACGCAGAACCCGCCGGCCGCGCTCCGCGGTGAGCAGGAGGTACAGGGACTCCGGGGTGGTCACGAGGATGTGGGGGGGACGGCGCACCATCCGGTCCCGCTCGCGGGGAAGGGTATCGCCCGTACGCACCGCCACCCGGACCTCCGGCACCCACGTCCCCTCCCGCCCCGCGAGCTCCCGGATCTGCTGAAGGGGCTCCTGCAGGTTGCGGTGGATGTCGTTGCTCAGGGCCCGCAGGGGCGAGACGTACACCACTTGGGTCTGGTCCGGAAGCAGCGGCGAGGAGAGCAACTCGCTCAGGGACCACAGGAAGGCCGCGAGGGTCTTCCCGGAGCCCGTGGGGGCCGCGATGAGGGTGTCCCTTCCTGCCGCGATGGCGGGCCAACCCAGACGCTGGGCCGGGGTGGGTTCCGGGAACCGTTCCCGGAACCAGCGCGTCACGAGAGGGTGGAAGGGAAGGTCCATGCGACCATTTTAGACAGGGCCGGGAGGATGGGGCATCATAGGAGCGTGGCGCGCGCAAGCCTGCTCGTCCCCCTCGTCTTTCTCCTCGCGCTCCCGGGGTTTGCGGCGGACCTCCCGGAGGCCGCGGTCCCGGAGCGGACAGCCCGGAGGCTGAGGGTACGGCCAGGAGATGTCCTCGAGGTGGCCGCGGATCCCGCCATGCGCCGCGCCCAGCGGGTTCGGGTGGCGGTGGTGTGGAACCCCGCAGAGCACCCCGCGGACGTGGCCCGCCAGGAGCTGCGGCTGGTGTTGCGGCTCCCGTTCCTGGAGGCCCTTACGGGTCGTCCCGATACGGTGGACCGGGTGGTGGTGCGGCTGCGGCAGGGTGCGCAGGCCCAACGGGTGCGGGAGGATTTGGAGGCGTGGGCCGTGGGCTTCGATGCGTACACCGCGGAGGAGCTCGCGGCCCACACCTCCCGGGCCTTCGTGGTGGTCTCCCGGTTCCACCGGGCCATCGCCCTCGTGACCCTGCTCGCCGGAGGGATCTTCCTGGTGGCGGTGACGGGCCTGCGCACCAGCGAGATGCGGCGGGAGATCGGGGCCCTGCGTCTGGTGGGGATCGGCCGGGGGACCATCGCCCTCGCGGTGGTGGGCATCGCCACGGGCGTGGCGCTCTTGGGTACCCTGCTGGGGCTCGGGATCGGTGCGGTCCTCGTGGCGGCCATCAACGCGTACTACCAGCCCCTCTTCCAGACCTCCCTGGTCTTCGCGGTGCTGGAACCGCGGACGGTGGCGGCCGCCGCGGCCTTCTCGGTGCTTCTGGGCATCTTCTCGGGCGTCGCCGTGGCCGCGCGGCTGCTGCGCCAGCCTCCCCTCGAACAGGTGAGTCGGTAGTGGTGACGTTCCTGGCCCTCCGCTCCCTCCGCCGGTCTCCTGCCCGGACCCTGCTCTTGCTGGCGGGCATCACCCTCTCCGGGAGCCTCCTGCTCGACATGACCATGCTGGGATCGGGGCTGGTGGAGAGCTTCGGGGACGTGCTGGGAAGGCTGGGGTACGAGATCCGCGTGGTTCCCCGCGGCACCCTCCCCCTCTCCTCCACCCTCCTCATCCCGAACGCCTCGGGGATCGCGAGGAGGATCGCCGCGCATCCCGACGTGGCCTGGGCAACTCCCATGATTGCCACCCAGCTCTACGCGGAGGCCGGAGGAAGGCGGCTCAGCGTGGTGGCCTACGGGATCCCGTCCCGCCTTCCCGGCCTCGTGCGGACAGAGGCGGACGTCCGAGGGGGGGCGGTGCTCAACGCCCTTCTCGCCCGGGAACTGCGGGTGCGTCCGGGGGACCGCATTCGGCTCGGCACCCGCCTGAGCCCCCAGACCCTGGCCCCGGAGACTGCCGCGGAGGTGCGGGTGGCGGGGCTTGGGGAATTTCCCTTTGACCTACGGGGCCAGCGCACCCTCGCGGTTGCCCTCCGGGTCCTGGAGGCGCTGTTGGGAACCCAGGACAGCGCCTCGTTCCTGGTGGTGAAGGTACGGGAGGGAGCGGATCCGGAGGCGGTGCGGGAGTGGGTGAACCGGACCTTCCCGGAGCTGGAGGCCCTCTCCATCCCGGCATTGCTCCAAGCGGTCCGCAGACAGCTCCGGTACTTCGACCATTTCTCCGTCATCCTGAGCGGGGTGAGTCTCGTGGTGGCCGCGCTCCTCGTGGGAACGGTGCTTACCCTGCAGATCGGGGAGCGGCTGGGAGAGCTCGCGGTGCTCCGGGCCATCGGGCTCCGGAGATCTCGGGTGGTGCTCCTGATCCTCGCGGAGGGGTTTGTCCTCGCGGCCATCAGCACTCCCCTCGCCCTTGGAATCGGGCTAGGCCTCAGCGAGCCCCTCGACGCCATCCTCCGGACCATGCCGGGGGTACCTCAGGACCTCCGGTTCTTCGTGCTCTCCCCCTCCGCGGTCCTGCACACCGTGCTCCTCCTCCTCTCCGCGGGAACCCTGGGGGCCGCGTACCCCGCCTGGGTGGCGGGAAGCCTCCACCTCGCCACCACCCTCCACCAGGAGGTGCAGGCGTGACGGCCGTGGTGGAGGTTCGGGAGGCCTGGCGCGTGTACCGGCTAAACGGGGTTGAGGTCCCGGCCCTGCGGGGGGTCTCCCTCCAGGTACACCCCCGGGATTTCCTCGCCATCGTGGGACCCTCGGGCAGCGGGAAGTCCACGCTCCTGCACCTCATGGGCGGGGTGGATCTTCCCACCGCGGGGGAGGTGCGGCTGTTCGGGAACCCCACCCACCGCATGACGGAGGCGCAGCGCGCGGCCCTGCGCCTGCACCGCGTGGGATTTGTCTTCCAGCGGTTCTTCCTCCTCCCCCACCTCACCCTGGAGGAGAACGTGCTCCTCCCCATGCTGGAGGCCCGGGTTCCCGCGGAGGAGCGGCGGAAGCGGGTGGAGGAGCTGCTGGGGTACGTGGGGCTCCTGCACCGGCGGCACCACCTGCCCGGGCAGCTCTCGGGCGGCGAGATGCAGCGGGGGGCCATCGCCCGCGCCCTCGCGAACCGCCCCGGGCTGCTCCTCGCGGATGAGCCCACCGGGGAACTCGACCAGGAGACGGGGCGGGAGATCGGGAAACTCTTCCGCAGGATCCGGGAGGACGGGGTGGCCGTGGTGGTGGTCACCCATAACCCGGAACTCGCCTCCCTCGCGGAAGGGGTGCTCACCATCCGGGATGGGAGGTTCGTGTGAACCCGGCTACCGCCTTCCTCCTCACCTTCCGTACCCTCCTCAGCCGCCCTCGCCGCACCGCGGTCCTCCTCCTCGGGTACGGGCTCGGCGTCGGTGTCATGGTGGCCCTCCTCGCGGTGGGGGACGCCCTCCTCCTCCAGGCCCGGGACCGGGACGTGGTGGCGGGCGGGGATGTGGTGCTGCTCCCGGAGGGCGTGGACCCCGAAGTCCTGAAGGTGGGTGGGGTCACGGGGATGTACCTGGAGATTCCCAATGCCCGGTACCTGGTCCGGCAGATCCTTCTGGGGCCCCGTTACGCGCCCGTCATCGCCGCCGTCTCCCCGGAGGTCACGGACCGGGTGGTGTACGTGCGGGTGCGGGGAAAAGTGTACGCGGTGCGGGCGAACGGCATCCTCCCCTCCGCGGCGCACCGTACCCGCAGCGCCCTCGCGGTTCCGGGGTGGGAGGATACGGCGGAAGATCGGGCGTGGCTCAGCCCGGACTCGGCGGCCCTGCTGGCCGAGATGGACCGGTTCCACGCCCCCAGCGGTCCGGCGTGGGCGGAGTGGTGGTACTTCAACTTCGCGGCGGGGGACGGCACCTACGGGTATCTCTCCTTCATCGCGGATGCGAGAGGAGAGGCCGCGGTAGGTGCCACCGTGCGGCTCGGGGACGGAGGGCTCGTACGTTGGACGGACCGGTACCGGGCTCGGGCGCTCCCCTTTGGAGGGAGCTCGGGTCCCCTTCGGTTTGAGGCCGGACCGCACCGGGCGGAGCTTCGGGGGGGGAGCTACCGGGTCCGGGTACGCCGGGTTGGGTTCGCAGCGGACTTGGAGATCACGCCGGTTCCGGGCCTGTACTTCCCGCCCGTGGAGTGGCGGTCCGGAAGCTTCCGGTCCGGGTACACGGTTCCGGCCCTCCGCGCGGAGATCAAGGGAGAGATGCGGATCGGGGCACGGGTTCTGCCGGTTCGGGGGACCGCCTACCACGACCACAACTGGGGGAACTGGACCGGGGTGAGGTGGGAGTGGGGAAGCGCGAGCACCGCGAACCACGCCCTGCTGTACGGACTCGTGCGGCACCCCTCCTTGCGGAACCGGGAGACCCTGGTGGCCCTGTACGCCACCCGGCCGCGGTCCGGGCTGCTGAGCGTCCTGCGGGGAACGGTGCCGGTACGGGAGGACGGGCGCTCCGCCCCCACACGGTTGCGTTTCCGGGCCGCCAACGACGCCCGGGACACCCTCACCGCGGAACTGGAGGTGCTGGACGCCATCCCCACCTCCACGGGCCGAACCACCTTCTGGCAGCTCCGAACCCGCTACCGGATTCGGGGAGTGGTGGCGGATCGGCCGGTGGCGGTGGACGCCTTGGGGTTTGCGGAGACCTTCACGGGGCGGTAGGACGCCGCACCCGCCGCACCGCCTTTTCCAGCTCCACCGCCCCGAGCGCCACCATTCCGAGGAGGAATGTCACCCCGAGGGCAGCGGGATCCAGGGGGAGGGTCCGGAAGACCCCCTGAAGGGGCGGGAGGTACACCACCCCGAGCTGCAAAACGATGCCCAGGGCCACCGCGCCGGCCAGGGCCCGGTTCTGCAGGGCGGTACGCCACGCGGATCTATGGGTGCGCAGGGCGTAGACCCCACCGAACTGGGCGAAGGCAAGCCCCACGAATACCACCGTCTGCCACCGGGGATCTGCGGCCCGCAGGTATCCCGTACCGATCCCCAGGGTCAGGAGACCCGTGAGGAGTCCGACCCAGATCACGGCCCAGCCCGAGGCACGGTCCAGAACCGGTTCGTCCCGACGGCGCGGCGGACGATCCATCACGTCCTCCTCTGGTGGCTCCAGGGCGAGGGCCAAGGCGGGGAGCCCGTCCGTGATGAGGTTGATCCACAGGATCTGGAGGGGGTAGAGAGGGAACGGAAGGCCCGCGATCCCCGCGGCCAGCATCGTCACCAGCTCCGCGGCGTTCGTGGTGAAGAGGTAGCGGACGAACTTCCGCACGTTGTCGAAAACCACCCGTCCCTCCTCCACCGCGGCCACGAGGGTGGCGAAGTGATCGTCCAGCAGCACCATCGCCGAGGCCTCCTTCGCCACCTCCGTGCCACTTCCCATGGCCACGCCTACGTCCGCCCGACGCAGCGCTGGTCCGTCGTTTACCCCGTCCCCCGTGACCGCCACCACCTCCCCCTGCGCCTGCAGGGCTTCCACCAGACGCAGCTTTTGCTCCGGCACCACCCGGGCGTACACGGAGGCCTCCCGGACCAGCCGACCCAAGGCTTCTTGCGGCAATTCCTCCAGCTCGGACCCCGTGATCACCTGGGCGTGGGGGTCCTCGACGATCCCCGCGGCCCGGGCGATGGCCCGGGCCGCGGTGGGATGGTCACCGGTCACCATGACCACCCGGATTCCGGCCCGGTGACACATCTCCACGGCCCTCGGGACCTCCGGCCGGAGGGGATCCACAAGCCCCACCAGGCCCGCGAGCACGAGTCCGTCCGCAGCGGTTTCCTCGCGGTCCGGGGGCGCCTCGGCGGTACGGAAGGCCAGGGCCAGCACCCGCATCCCTTCTCGGGCCATGGCCTCCACCCGGGCGTTCACCCGTACCCGCGCCTTCTCCCCCAACCGTTCCGCCCCGCCGGCAGTCCACCACCGGGTACATCCCGGAACCACCACCTCGGGTGCCCCCTTCACGAACACCGCGTAAGGCGCGGTTTCAAGCCACGGGATCCCCGTCGGCTCTTCCACCCGGTGCACGGTGACCATGCGCTTCCGGCGGGCATCGAAGGGCCACTCCCCCACCCGGGGGAGCCTTTGCCGCCAGCCTCGGACGTCCCCGCCCTCTGCCCGGACGGCCTCCAGCAGGGCCACGTCCACGGGATCTCCCACCACCCGGTGGTCCGCGTCCTGCTGGGCGTCGTTACACATCGCCGCCACCAAAAAGGCCGGGAGCGGCTCGGACGGAGCTCCGGCAGTCCACCACCGGGCCACGGAGAGCTGGTTTCGGGTGAGGGTTCCGGTCTTGTCCGTGCAAACCACGGTGACGCTCCCGAGGGTCTCCACCGCGGCGAGCTTCCGGATCAGCGCGCGGCGCCGGAGCATCCGCTGGGCTCCCAGACTCAGCGCGATGGTGAGTACCGCGGGCAATCCCTCCGGGACCGCGGCCACCGCCAGGCTCACCCCCACCAGGAGCACCCGGTCCCACCCTTCACCCCGCAGGAGCCCCAGGACCGTGACCACCGCCACGATCCCCAGGGCCGCGATCCCCAGCTGCCGGGCAAGCCGCTCCAGCCGGTCCTGTAGAGGCGTGCGCTCGGGCCGCACCACCGCCACCAGGGACGCCACCCGTCCCAACTCCGTCCGCAGGCCCGTGGCCACCACGATCCCCACCCCGCGGCCTGCCGTCACCGTGGTCCCCGCGTAGGCCATGTTGCGCCGCTCCGCGAGGGGCGTCCGGGGATCCGGTCGTGCCGAGGCGTCCTTGTCCACGGGCTCGGATTCTCCCGTGAGGGTGGACTCGTCCGCGCGCAGACCCGCGGTCTCCGCCAGCCGGATGTCCGCGGGGACCCGGTCCCCTGCCTCCAGGATCACCACGTCCCCCGGAGCCAGGTGGGTACCGGGGATCTCTCGGATGCGTCCGGCCCGACGCACCCGGGCTTGAGGGACCACCAACCGCCGCAGGGCCTCCATGGCCCGCTCCGCCCGGTACTCCTGGACGTATCCCAGGAGGGCGTTCAGCACCAGAACCGCGGCCACCGCCGCGGCTTCCGGGAGGTCTCCTAGGACCGCGGAGAGGGCCACCGCGATCAGCAGCACGAGCACGAGGGCGCTTCGGAACTGCTCCAGGAAGATCCCGAGAGGACCGCGCGCGGTGGGCTGGGGGAGGGCGTTGGGGCCCCACTTGCGCAGGCGCTCTTCTGCCTCCCGGTCGGAGATGCCCGTATGGGGATCCGTCCCGAGCTGGCGGATCACTTCTTCTAACGGGAGGCTGTGCCACCGGGGTTCCGAGACGTCCGCGGCCATCCCGGATCCAGGGTACAACGGGCCCGCCCCTAGGCAGGCGGGGCCGACAGTCCGTAGACTGGAAAAAAATTCCTGCCGGCAGGGCAGC
Source organism: Armatimonadota bacterium (assembly GCA_031460175.1). NCBI lineage: Bacteria > Bacillati > Candidatus Sysuimicrobiota > Candidatus Sysuimicrobiia > Candidatus Sysuimicrobiales > Candidatus Sysuimicrobiaceae > Candidatus Sysuimicrobium > Candidatus Sysuimicrobium tengchongense. The sequence goes on from JAVKGW010000004.1 coordinate 155,319, forward strand.
CATGGGACGCTGGACTTCCGCACGGGTACGCCGTATGCCCGAAAGCGTCTTCCTCCTCATGGACCGGGAGAAAGGCCGGCTCCGGGAGGCCGGGCGGGAGGTGGTGGACCTCTCCCTGGGCAGCAGCGACCTCTCGCCTCCGGAGGAGGTGCTTCAGGTGCTGCAGGAAGCCGTCCGCGACCGCACCACCCACCGCTACTGCCTGCGCTCCGACACCCGGCCGTTTCTGGAGGCCGCCACCCGGTGGTACGCGCGACGGTGGGGGATTGAACTGGATCCCGATCGGGAAGCCCTGGCCCTGGTGGGATCCCAGGAGGGCCTGGCGCATCTCCTGTGGGCGGTGACGGACCCCGGGGACCTGGTGCTCCTGCCCGCGGTGGGATACCCCTCGTACTGGGGGGCCGCGGCCATCGCGGGACTGGAGGTCTACCCCGTTCCCCTCCGATCCGACCTCCTCCCGGATCTCGCCGCGGTGCCCGAAGCCGTGGCCCGGCGGGCGCGGCTCTTGATCCTGAACTACCCCAACAACCCCACCGCCGCGGTGGCCCCGGAGGCCTTCTTCGAGGAGGCCCTCCACTTCGCGCGGCGGCACGACCTCCTACTGGTACACGACAACCCGTACGTGGACATCGTGTTCGAAGGGAAAGCCCCTTCCCCGCTCGCGCTGCCCGGAGCCCGGGAGCGGGTGGTGGAGCTGTTCAGCCTCTCGAAGTCCTACCACATGGGCGGGTTCCGGCTGGGGTTCGCCCTGGGCAACCCGGAGGCCATCGCGGCCCTGGAAGCCGCAAAGGCCCCCGTGGACTTCAACCAGTATCTCGGGATCCTGCGCATGGGAATCGCGGCCCTCTCCCTCCCGGAGGAGCGGGTGCGCCGGGACGTGGAGGTCTTCCGGGCCCGCCGGGACGCCCTGGTGTCCGCCCTGCGGGGATCCGGATGGTCCATCGAGCCCCCGAAGGCCACCCTTTACCTGTGGATCCGGCTTCCGGAGGGGACCGACGACGTGGCCTTCTCCGTAGGACTGCTGCGCGAGACCGGGATCGCGGTCTCCCCCGGTCAGGGCTTCGGGCCGGGCGGAAGGGGGTACATCCGGGTAGCCCTGGTGCAGCCGCCGGAGATCCTGGCCGAGGCTGCCCGGCGGCTCAGCGCCTTTGTCCACGCCCGGGTTTAGGTCTCTCGTCTTCCCCCTCGCGGGGAGCCTCCCCGGAGGGCCGTTCCTCCGGCCGGGAGGGAGCCGGAGCCTCCCGCACCCGCTCCGCGAACTCCCGCAGCCGCTGGTCCACCCGGGCGTTCACCGTCCCCTCGGGGAAGCGGCCGTCCGGGCCCCGCTCGCCCGCGGGCAAGCCCGTGAGGATCTCGAGGCCCTCGTCCACGGTCTCGATGGCCCAGATGTGGAACTTCCCCTCCCGCACCGCCTCCACCACATCCTCCCGGAGCATGAGGTTCTTCACGTTGCTCGCGGGGATGATCACGCCTTGCCGCCCCGTGAGCCCCTTCACCCGGCACACGTCGTAGAACCCCTCGATCTTCTGGTTCACCCCGCCCACGGCCTGGATCTGACCGTGCTGGTTTACGGAGCCCGTGACCGCGATCCCCTGCCGGATGGGGACCCCGCTCAGGGCGGAGAGCAGGGCAAACAGCTCCGCCGCGGAGGCGCTGTCGCCTTCCACCATCTCATAGCTCTGCTCGAACACCAACCGCGCACTCAGGGTAAGCGGCTTGTCCTGGGCGTAGCGCTGGGACACGTATCCGCTGAGGATGAGGACCCCCTTGCTGTGGATGGGACCGCCCAGCCGCACCTGTCGCTCGATGTCGATGATGCCCTCCCTCCCGGGCGCCACGCTGGCGGTGATGCGGCTGGGTCGTCCGAAGGCGTAGTCTCCCAGCTGGATCACCGACAGTCCGTTCACCTGGCCCACGGCCTCCCCGTCCGTATCCACGAGGAGAATGCCGCGGGCGATGAGCTCCCGGATCCGTTCCTCGATGAGGTTGGACCGGTAGACGCGGCTCTCCAGGGCCTTGCGGACGTGGTCCGCGGTGACGCGGTCCGCGCCGTCCCGCTCCGCCCAGAAGTTCGCCTCCCGGATCACGTCGCTGAGGGCTCCGAATCGGGCAGAGAGCTTTTCCTGATCGTCCGCCAGCCGCAGGCTGTGCTCCAAGATCTTCGCCGCGGCCCCGCTGTCGAGGGCCCGGAGCTTCTCTTCCTGGCACAGCTTGCAGATGAACGCGAGCACGCTGCGCACGTGCTCCTCATCGTAGGGCATCTGGACATCGAAGTCCGCCCGGATCTTGAAGAGCTCCGCGAACTCCTCGTCCAGGGCGTACAGGAGGTAATACCAGAGGGGGTGGCCCACCAGGACCACCTTCACCCGGAGGGGCACGGGCTGGGGCCGCAGGGTCTTGGTGGTGACCAACCCCAGGCGTTCCACCAGGTCCTCGATCTCCACCTGCTCGCTGCGCAACGCCCGCTTGAGGCCGTCCCAGCTCACCGCGTTGCGCAGGAGATCCTCCACGGGGATCACGAGGTACCCGCCGTTGGCCCGGTGGAGGGCACCGGGCTTGATCATGGTGAAGTCCGTGTAGAGGGCCCCGAACTGGGTCTCCTTCTCCACCTTGCCGAAGAGGTTGGTGTAGCTGGGGTTGAGCTCCACCACCACGGGGGCGCCCTGCTGATGGCTGTTGTCCACCAGCAGGTTCACTTCATACCGCCGCAGGAACAGCTCCCGGCTCCAGGGCACGGGGAGCGGGATGGGCGGGAGCATCCCGCCGACGGCAGGAGCAGGCGCCTCCGAGGGTCCCTTGAAGAACTCCAGGTTCTCCACGATGTCCTGCTGCACCGCCTGGAGATGCTCCGTGATCTCCGGGCAGCTCGCGTACTTCTCCATGAGATCCTCGATGAGACCGCCCACCACGTGGAGGGCCACCTGCCGGTCCAGGGTCCGCAGCCGCTCCTCCGCCGCCCGCTCCAGGACCCGCACCTGCTTGAGGGCGGCCTTCACCTCCTCCTGCAGGGTCTCCCGCCGCCGCTGGAGCTCCTCCCGCGCGGGAGCAGGCAGGGCCTGCAGCTCCGCGTCCGAGATGGGCCGTCCACCCAGCACGGGGATCACCAGGATGCCGATGGGGGTGGGTTGCAGCGTGAATCCCGCCTGCGCGGCCCGCTGCTGGAGCTGCTCGAAGATCTCCGAGCGCTGCCGTTCCAGCCCTTTGATGATCTCGTCCCGCCGGGTGCCGTACTCCTCGCTCTCGAAGGCCTTGGGGATCTCCCGCCGCACCCGGGCGATGAGGGCCCGCATGTCCTGCTGGAACTCCCGCCCGCGGCCCGGAGGCAGCTGGACCACCCGGGGCTGATAGGGATCCGTGAAGTTGTTCACGTAGCACCAGTCCGGCGGGGTGGGCTGCCGCCGGGCCGTCTCCTCCAGGAAGGCCCGCACCGCGGTCATCTTCCCAAGCCCCGGCAGCCCCGCCACGTATACGTTGAACCCCCGGTCCCGCATCTGGAGGCCGAACCGCAGGGACTCCACGGCCCGGGGCTGTCCCACGATGCCCTCGAGCGGCAGAACCTGGTCCGTGCTCTCGATCCCCAGGGTGGTGGGATCAACGGTACGGCGCAGATGCGCGGGTTCCAGTCGCTGCATGCTCCCCTCCCCTTGAGCGGATCTTCATCGGGTTCCCGCCACCGCCTCCGGAGTCGCCCTCTGGGCCTGGATGCGCCGTCGGGCCGCCTCCACCTTCTCCGGGTCCAGCACCCTCCGGAGGAACTGGCCCGTGTAGGAGTGGTCCTGGGCCGCCACCTCCTCGGGCGTTCCCTCCGCGATCACCCAGCCGCCCCCGTCCCCTCCCTCCGGCCCCAGGTCGATGATCCAGTCCGCGGTCTTGATCACGTCCAGGTTGTGCTCGATGACGACCACGGTGTTGCCCGCATCCACCAGCCGGTGCAGCACCTGCAGCAACCGCTCCACGTCCGCAAAATGCAGGCCCACGGTGGGTTCGTCCAGGATGTACAGGGTGCGGCCCGTGTCCCGGCGGGAGAGCTCCGCCGCCAGCTTCACCCGCTGGGCCTCCCCGCCCGAGAGGGTGGTGGCGGGTTGCCCAAGTTTGATGTAGCCCAATCCCACGTCGTGCAGGGTCTGCAGCTTGTGCCGGAGCCGAGGGACGGCCCCGAAGAACTCCAGGGCCTCGTCCACGGTCATCTCCAGCACATCCGCGATGGACTTCCCCTTGTACAGGACCTGCAGGGTCTCCCGGTTGTAGCGCTTGCCCTTACACACCTCGCACGGCACGTACACGTCCGGAAGGAAGTGCATCTCGATCCGCACGATCCCATCGCCCTCGCAGGCCTCGCACCGGCCGCCCCGCACGTTGAAGGAGAAGCGGCCCGGCTTGTAGCCCCGCATCCGGGCCTCCGGGAGCTGCGCGAAGAGCTCCCGGATGAGGTCGAAGGTCTTCGTGTAGGTGGCAGGGTTGCTGCGGGGCGTACGGCCGATGGGCGACTGATCGATGTTGATCACCTTGTCGATGAGGTGCACGCCCTCGATGCCCTCGTGGGCGCCCGGCCGCACCCGGGCCCCCATGACCCGCTGGGCCAGGGCCCGGTAGAGGATCTCATCCACCAGGGTGGACTTCCCGCTGCCGGACACCCCCGTGACGCAGATGAACACCCCGAGGGGGAAGGCCACGTCGATGTTCTTCAGGTTGTGCTCCCGGGCGCCCCGCACCACGAGGCGCCCGCCCCTCGGGGGACGGCGGCGCTCCGGTACGGGGATCCGACGCTTGCCGGAGAGGTACTGCCCCGTGAGGGACCGGGGCTCCCGGATCACGTCCTCCAGGGTCCCGCTGACCACCACCTCCCCCCCGTGGACGCCGGCCCCCGGCCCGATGTCCACGATCCAGTCCGCGGCGCGAATCGTGTCCTCGTCGTGCTCCACCACGATGACGGTGTTCCCCAGATCCCGCAGGCGCTTCAGGGTCTCGATGAGCCGGTGGTTGTCCCGCTGGTGGAGGCCCACGCTGGGTTCGTCCAGGACGTACAGAACCCCCATCAGTCCCGAGCCGATCTGGGTGGCGAGGCGGATGCGCTGGGCTTCCCCGCCGGAGAGGGTGTTGGCGGGCCGGTCCAGGGTGAGGTAATCGAGCCCCACGTTCACCAGGAACCCCAGCCGGGCCCGCACCTCCTTCAGGATCTGGGCCGCGATGAGGGCCTCCCGCTCGGTCAGGGAGAGGTGGTCGAGGAACTCCAGGCACCGTCGCACGGTCATGGCGGTGACTTCCGCGATGTTCTTCCCGCCCACCCGCACCGCGAGGCTCTCCCGCCGCAGCCGCGTGCCCCTGCACTCCGGGCAGGGCGTGGTGCTCATGTAGCGTTCGAGCTCCTCCTTCACGTACTCCGAGTCCGTCTCCCGGTAGCGGCGCTCGAGATGGTGCACCACGCCCTCGAAGGTGGTCTCGTAGACCCGCAGGATCCCGTACCGGTTGTGGTAGCGCACCCGGATGGGCTCGTCCCACCCGTACAGCAGGGCCCGGATGAAGGATTTCGGGAGCTTCCGGAGGGGGGCTTTCGGGTCCACCCCGTGGGCCTGGGCCAGGGCGCGCAGCAACTCCGTGTAGTACTCGCTCGCGGACTCCGCCCAGGGCACCACCGCGCCTTCCAGGAGCGGCTTGTCCATGTCCAGGATCAGATCCGGGTCCATCTCCTGCCGGAACCCGAGTCCCGAACAGGCGGGGCAGGCCCCGTAGGGGCTGTTGAAGGAGAAGATCCGGGGCTCGATCTCCGGCAGGGTGGTCCCGTGGTCCGGGCAGGCGAAGGCGGTGGAGAAGACCAGGACCTCCCCGGATCCGTCCGAGCCCTCCCGCCACACGTGCACGAGCCCCTGGCCGAGCTTGAGGGCGGTCTCCAGGGAGTCGTGCAGACGTGAACGGACATCCTGCCGAACCACCAGCCGGTCCACCACCACCTCGACGTCGTGCTTGCGGTTCCGGTCCAGGGAGATCTCTTCCCCGAGCTCGTACAGCACCCCGTCCACCCGCACCCGCACAAACCCCTGTCGCCGCAGGTCCTCGAACAGCTGGCGGTACTCGCCCTTGCGGCCCCGCACCACGGGGCCCATCACGTAGATCCGGGTGCCCTCCGGGAGGGCCAGGATCCGGTCCGCGATCTGCTCCGGGGTCTGGCGGGCGATGGGACGGTTGCAGACGGGACAGTGGGGTTGGCCGATGCGGGCAAACAGCAACCGCAGGTAGTCGTAGATCTCCGTGACCGTGCCCACGGTGGATCGGGGATTGCGGGGGGCACCCTTCTGATCGATGGAGACCGCGGGGGAGAGGCCCTCGATGGCGTCCACATCCGGCTTCTCCATAAGGCCCAGGAACTGCCGGGCATACGCGGACAGGGACTCCACGTACCGGCGCTGCCCCTCCGCGTAGATGGTGTCGAAGGCCAGGGTGGACTTCCCGGACCCCGAGATCCCCGTGAAGACCACCAGCTTCTCCCGGGGAATCTCCACGGTCAGGTTCTTCAGATTGTGCTCCCGCGCGCCCCGTACGATGATCCGGTCCAGCGGCATGATGCCCCCTGCGGATTCTGCAGGAATCTCAACGCAGCGGAGTCCACCTCATTCCGCAAGGCTCGCCGCCTGGTCCAGGGCCTCCGCCCGGCGGGCGGCGTCCTCGCTGCTGATGAGCTCGATCTGATTGCCGAAGGGGTCCCGGCAGAAGAACCGACGAACCCCCGGTTGAGGCGGCAGGTCCTGGACCGCGATCCCATTGCTCAGCAGGATCACCCGGGCCTCGTCCAGGTCGTCCACCTCGAAGCACACGTGCCGCCTCGACCGCACCAGGAGTTTCGGGTCCTCCACCCCCACGTGGACCTCACAGTTGGGCGCCAGGAACCATACGCCCCCCCGCTCCGCAAGCCCCGGGGGCTTCGGAATCTCCCGCAGACCCAAAAGTTCCCCGTAGAACCACCGGGCCTGCGCCTCGCATCCCGGCGGGCCTGTGAGGTGTACGTGGTGTACCCGCTCGATGCGCACGGTCACCGTCGCCGGGAGCCCCGTCCGCGCCGGACGCCCCTGTGCCCGGGTTGGACGGGTTCTCCGAGTCCCCGTCGCAGTTCCAGGATCTGGTCCCGCAGCCTTGCGGCCCGCTCGAACTCCAGGTTGGCGGCCGCCCGCCGCATCTCCGACTCCAGCCGCCGGAGGGTGGCCTCCACCTCCTCCGGGCCCAGGAGCAGCATCCGGGCCACCTCCCACGGGAGCACCCGTCCCCGCTCCTTCACGAGCTCCACCAGCTCCTCCGCGGTGGCGGGTTCCCCACCCGGAGCGTAGGTCTCGGGTTCCTCCGAGACCTCCGGGAGGTCGAGGAGGTCCCGGATGGGCTTCTGCACGGACTGCGGGGTGATCCCGTGTTCCTCGTTGTACCGGAGCTGGATCTGGCGGCGGCGGTTGGTCTCCTCGATGGCCCGGCGCATGGACTCCGTGACCTCGTCCGCGTAGAGGATCACCCGACCGGAGACGTGCCGGGCCGCCCGTCCCATGGTCTGGATGAGGGCGGTCTCGCTGCGCAGATACCCCTCCCGGTCCGCATCCAGGATGGCCACCAGCGACACCTCGGGGAGGTCCAGCCCTTCCCGGAGGAGGTTGATGCCCACCAGCACGTCGTAGGTGCCCAGGCGCAGGTCCTTGAGGAGGCGAGCCCGCTCGATGGTGTCGATCTCCGAGTGGAGGTAGTGCACCTTGATCCCCATCTCCTGGAGGTACCCCGTGAGGTCCTCCGCCATGCGTTTGGTAAGGGTGGTGACCAGGGTGCGCTCGCCCCGCGCCACCTGGGCCCGGATCTCCGTCAGGAGGTCATCGATCTGTCCCCGGGCGGGCCGCACCTCCACGTACGGGTCCACGAGGCCCGTAGGCCGCACGATCTGCTCCACCACGCAACGGCTGACCTCGAGCTCGAAGGGGCCCGGGGTGGCGGAGACGAACACGCACTGGTGGATGAGCTGTTCGAACTCCTCCCACCGCAGGGGACGGTTGTCGTAGGCGGAGGGGAGCCGCCACCCGAAGTCCACCAGGTTCTTCTTGCGGGCCCGGTCTCCCTCGTGCATCCCCTTGATCTGGGGGACGGTGACGTGGGACTCGTCGATGAACATCAGGTAGTCGCGGGGGAAGTAGTCCAGTAAACACCCGGGCCGCTCGCCCGGGGCCCGGCCGTCCAGGTGGCGGGAGTAGTTCTCGATTCCCGGACAGTACCCCGTCTCCCGCAACAGTTCCATGTCGTACCGGGTGCGGAACTCCAGGCGCTGGGCCTCCAGGAGCCTCCCCTGGGCGCGGAACCACGCCACCCGTTCCTGGAGCTCCTCCTCGATGCTCCGCAGGGCCCGCGCGAGGCGATCTTCCGTGGTGACCCAGTGCTTCGCGGGCCAGATGGCCACCGCCTCCTTCTCCTCCAGCACCTCGCCCGTGAGGGGATCCAGCTCCAGGAGGCGGTCCACCTCGTCGCCGAAGAGCTCGATGCGAACCGCGTGGTCCTCGTAGCTGGGGAACACCTCGATCACGTCCCCCCGCACCCGGAACCGACCCCGGGCGAAGTCCACGTCGTTCCGCTCGTACTGGATGTCCACCAGCCGCCGGAGGATCTCCTCCCGGGCGCGGCGCTCCCCCCGGCGCACCACCAGCGTCACCTCCCGGTAGTCCTCTGGCCGGCCCAGGCCGTAGATGCAGGAGACGGAAGCCACCACGATGACGTCCCGGCGCTCCATGAGGGCCTTGGTGGTGGCGTGCCGCAGCCGGTCGATCTCCTCGTTGATGCTGGCGTCCTTCGCGATGTACAGGTCCAGCTGCGGCACGTACGCCTCGGGCTGGTAGTAGTCGTAGTAGCTCACGAAGTAGCGCACCGCGTTGTGGGGGAAGAACTCCCGGAACTCACTGTAGAGCTGCGCGGCCAGGGTCTTGTTGTGGGCGATCACCAGGGTGGGCCGTTGCATGCGCTCGATCACCCGGGCCATGGTGTACGTCTTCCCGCTGCCGGTCACGCCCAGCAGGGTGGTGTACTTGTGGCCTGCCCGGAGGCTACGAACCAGCTCCTCGATGGCCTTGGGCTGGTCCCCTCGGGGCGGCAGGTCCGTGACCATGCGGAACTCGGGCATGGGCGGATCCCCCTCGCGCGACACTCCATTATACGGCCGGTTCAGCCGTCCGCTCCACGGGGAGTCCGGCCGCCACCCACCCCGTGATGCCCTCCGGCATGATGTACACGTTCCGGTAGCCCAGCTGCCGGGCCCGACGGGCCGCCCGGTGACAGGCCCTTCAGCGGGGGCCGGAGCAGTAAAAGACCAGCACCGCGTCCCGATCCGGCGGCAGGTCCGCCGCGGTGAACCCACCCGGGTCCAGGTGCCGGGCCCCCGGTACGTGCCCGGTCGCCCAGCGTCGGGGGTGGTTGTTGTCGAAGACGTAGAATCCCGGCGTCCCAAGACGCCGGGCCACTTCCTGCACGGTCATCCTCGGGAGGTCCTCTGCCACGGGACGTACCTCCTGTTTGCGGTGTTTGGACCATTGTACGGGGGAGGGGGATCAGGAGGGGTAGAGGGCACGGATCATCCGCTCGTCATCCCGCCAGTCCTCGCTCACCTTCACCCAAAGGTCCAGGTACACCCGGGTCCCCAGCAGGGCCTCGATCTCCTTTCGGGCCGCGGTCCCGATCTCCCGGATCATACGGCCGCCCTTTCCGATCAGGATGGGTTTGTGGGAAGGCTTCTCCACGTGCAGGGTGGCCCGGATGTACGTGAGGCCCTCTTCGGGTTTTTCCCGGAACTCCTCGATCTCCACCCCGACCGCGTGCGGCACCTCCTCCCGCACCCGCTCCATGGCCTTCTCCCGGATCAGTTCCGCCACCAGTCGCTGGAGGGGCTGGTCCGTGAGGTCCTCCTCCTCGAAGTACCGGGGGCCGGGAGGCAGCAGCCCCACCAGGATTTCCACGAGCTCCGGAAGCCCCTGGCCCCGCAGGGCGCTCGTGCGCACCACCCGGGCCTCGCCAAGCTCCGCCCGCACCCAGGCCTCCCGGGCCTCGATCTCCCGGGGGGAGGCCAGGTCGCACTTGTTCAGGGCCACCACCACGGGCCGACCGCTCTGCCGGGCCAGGGCCACCGCCATCTCCGTCTCCGGACCCACGGGCCGGCTGACATCCAGGACGAGGAGGACCGCGTCCGCCTCCTGCAGGGCCGCGCGGGCGGTCCGCATCATGTGCTCGCCCAGCCGGTGCTTGGGGGAGTGGACGCCCGGGGTGTCCACCAGCACCATCTGGGCATGGGGAAGGTGGACCACGCCCCGGATGGCGGTGCGGGTGGTCTGGGGGATGGGGGTGACGATGGCCACCTTGGTGCCCACCAGGGCGTTGGTGAGGGTGGATTTCCCCGCGTTGGGCGGGCCCAGGAGGGCGATGAATCCGCTCCGGAAAACGCTCATCCGGGCCGCCGGAAGGGCTGCGGCAGGAGCTCCTCCATGCGGTAGATCCGGAGATGCCCCCGTCCCGCGGTCACCACGAACCGCGTGCGGAACTCCAGGAGCACCTGGCGGCACGCCCCACACGGCAGGAGTTCTGTGCCCTCCGGCCCTGCCACCGCCACCGCCACCACCCGGCGCTGCCCCTCGCTCACCGCCTTCTGCACCGCCACCCGCTCCGCGCACACCGAAAGCCCGTAGGACCCGTTCTCCACGTTGCATCCCGTGTACACGGACCCGTCCGGTGCCAGCACCGCGGCGCCCACCCGGAAGCGGGAGTAGGGGGCGTACGCACGCCGCCGGACCGCCCGGGCGGCCCGGAGCAGCCGCTGGGCGGTGTCCTCTGGGAGTTCCCTGCGCATGGAGGAGGGCTCAGGTGCGGCTCGGCGCCGCCTGGGGAGTGATCTTCTGGATCCGAACCCGGGCGATGCGGTGTCCCTCCACCTCCTCCACCCGGATCAGGACCCCGTTCACCGTGATCTCCTCGCCCTGGGCGGGCACGTGGCCCAATCGGCTGTAGACCAACCCGCCCACCGTGTCCACCTCGTCCGTGGGGAGCGCAAGCCCCAGGGTCTCGTTCACGTCCTCCAGAAGCATGCGGGCGTCCACGAGCGCGGTGGACTCGTCCACCCGCACCAGGGAGGGGAGTTCCTCCACGTCGTACTCGTCCCGGATCTCGCCCACGATCTCCTCCAGGACGTCCTCGATGGTGACCAGGCCCGCGGTGCCCCCGTACTCGTCCACCACGATGGCCAGGTGGACGTGGTTCTGCCGCATCTCCCGGAACAGCTCGTCCACCTTCTTGGTCTCCGGCACGAAGTACGCGGGCCGCATGATCTCCTCCGCGGTGATCTCCGTCCGGCCCTCCCGGATGTACCGGAAGAGGTCCTTCACGTACACCACGCCCACCACCTGGTCAACGGTCTCCCGGTACACGGGGTATCGGGAATGGCCCTCCCGGAGGAGCAGGTCGACGATCTCCATCAGCTTCGCGCCCGCGGGGACCGCCCGGATGTCCACCCGGGGCACCATGATCTCCCGCACGATGGTCTCCCGGAACTCGAAGATGGAGGAGATCATCTCCCGCTCCCCAGCTTCCAGGGCCCCGTTCGCCTCTCCCGCCTCCACCAGCATACGCAGCTCCTCCTGGGTGATCCCGGTCCGGTCCAGCGGGAGCCGGGCGAGGAGGGCACCCACGGGCGCCATCAGCGCAGCCCAGAGGTAGGCCGGGACCGCGCACCACAGGGCACAGGTCTCCCGGTGACGCGCCCCCATCGCCCTCGGCAGAACCTCCGCGGCGAGCAGGATCCCTACCGTCATGACCAGGAAGGCCACCACTTCCCCCCGCCCGAAGCCCAGCCCCTCAATGGCCATCCGGGCGGCGACCACGGCGGCGGCCAGCCGCGCCATGGTGCTCCCCACCATCAGGGTGCTGGCCAGTCGGGAGGGATGCTCCAGCAGGCGAAGGGCGATGGAGGCACGTAGGGACCCCTTTGCCTCCGCGAGCTCCCGCAACCGCTTGGAGCTCACACCGAGAAGGGCGACCTCGGCGAGGGAGAAGAAGGCGGAAAGGAGGATCAGGACGCCCAGCAGGACGTACGGAACCCAGCTGCCTGAGTCGTCCAATTCAGGACCGTTCCTCCCTCCTTGACCGACCCGCCCTCCCTTCTTCGCTCCGCGGGGGCGGGTCAGCCCCATCATACCACGGGGGACGGGCCCGGCTCAACCGGAGGAGACCCGCCGCGGCGCCGAGGGCCAGGGCTCCCAGCACCGCGGGCGTCACCCACCCGCTGGTCAGTCTCAGTCGTGCGAGCAAGGCGGGGCCCAGGACGAGGGCCCCGCCCGCAACCGCGATGAGAGCGGCCACGAGGACCGCGGCCGCGGACACGTCCTTCACCACGCGCGCCGCCTCCCTCCGCTCCGGGATCACCGCGTCCACCAGGGCCTCCAGGCTGGTGTTGAAAAGTTCCGCGGTCACCACCATCCCCATGAGCACCACGAGCAGGGCCGCCTCCAGGGGACGGACGCGGAGCCACAGGCTCACCAGGCACACCCCCAACGCCACGGCCAAGTGGACGCGGAGGTTGCGCTGGGTCCGGACGGCGTACCGGACCCCCCAAAGCGCCGCGCTCAGGGCATCACGGAAGGGGGAAGGCATGGGAGGGTCCCCGGATCCGCAGGGCTCGGAGGACGGCCTCCTGCCGCTCCCACATCCGGGCGCGGTCCGACGCGGCCTCGTCCCGGTAGCCCAGGAGGTGCAGGGTCCCATGCACCGTGAGCAACATGAGCTCCTCGTGGAGAGACCATCCCGCCTCCCGGGCCTGCTCCGCCGCCCGGTCCACGGAGATCACCACGTCCCCCAGCACCCAGCGGCCCACGTGCGGTCCCGGTTGAGGGAACGCCAGGACGTCCGTGGGCTCGTCCCGACCGAGGTAGGTGCGGTTCAGGGCGCGGATGGCGGCGTCGTCTACCAGCACCACGCTCACCTCCACGGGCTCCTCGATCCCCTCCTGCCGCAACGTGGCCCGCACCGCCCGCCGGAGGGAGCGCACGTCAACGGGATGGGTGCCCTGATCGTTGCGCACCGCCACGACGCTGCGCCCGGCGCGCCTCAAGGCTCACCTCCGGGTACTCGATGCGGGGGTGGAACATGCCCACCAGGATGCGGGTGAAGGTCTGGGCGATCCGGTCCAGGTCGCGGAGGGTCAGGTCGCATTCGTCCAGCTGCCCGTCCTCCAGCCGCTCCCGGATCAGCTGGCGCACGAGGGTTCCGATCCGGTCCGGGGTGGGATTCGGGAGGGTGCGGACCGCGGCCTCCACCGCATCCGCCAGCATGACGATGGCGGTCTCCTTGGATTGGGGCTTGGGGCCCTCGTAGCGGTAGGTCTGCTCGTCCACCGGTCCCTCCGCGTGCTCCAAGGCCCGGCGGTAGAAGTACGAGATGAGGCTGGTGCCGTGGTGCTCCGGGATGAAGGCCGTCACGGGCCTGGGCAGCCGGTACTGCCGCGCGAGCTCCAATCCATCCCGCACGTGAGCTGCGACGACCAGGGCGCTGAGGCTGGGGGAGAGGCGGTCGTGCGGGTTGGTGCGGCCCAGCTGGTTCTCCACGTAGAAAGCCGGCCGCCGGAGTTTGCCGATGTCGTGGTAGTAGGTCCCCACCCGCACCAGCAGGGCATCCGCTCCCACCGCCTCCGCCGCGGCCTCCGCGAGGTTCGCCACCAGCACCGTGTGGTGGTAGGTGCCGGGAGCCTCCAGCTGCAGGCGGCGCAGGAGGGGATGGCTGGGGTCGCTGAGCTCCAGGAGCTTGATGGGGGTCACGAGCCCGAACACCTCCTCCAGGTATGGCAGGGCGCCCACCGCGAGAATCCCGGAGAGCAGCCCGTTGAGGGCTCCCCAGCCCGCATCGCCCAAAAGCTCCATGAGCGGTGCGCCGGCCACCAGGTCCACCGCGGTCACCGCGAGCGCGTTCGCACCGGCCACCGCGAGCCCCGCGTATGCCAGGTCCGCCCGGCGCTGCACCCGCCGGATCACGTAAACTCCCGTGAGGCCCCCCACGTAGGCCACCACGCTCATCCGGAGGTCGTTCCCACCCACCACCCCCGTCAGCAGGGCCAGACTCCCGCCCGCGAAGGAGGCCACCCGGGGGTTCAGGAGGATGGCGAGCAGCATGGTCACGGAGGCCACGGGGACGAGGAACCCGCTGAGCCGGGTGGCGATGACCCGGCTGCCCACCGCCGCCACCAGGCCCAGCAGGCAGAGAAGGAGGAGGCGCCGTTCATCGGCCCAGATCTCCGGCTGGAATCGCCAGAGGTACGCGGCTCCCAGCACGACGAGCAACGCGAGGAAGAGGGAAGTTCCCACAACCCCCTCCCACCGGAGGGGCGGGGAGACCAGTCCCAGGGCCGCCAGCTTCCGGACCTGCTCCGCGGTCACCACGTCTCCCCGCCGCACGATCACCTCCCCCCGCAGGATCCGCTCCCGTACGGGATCCACGCTGGCCCGGGCCGCCTCCTGCTGCCGCCGGGTCTGCAGGTGATCCACGAAGAGGTTGGGACGCAGCGCCCGCTCCAGGGCCCAGGCCACCAGGGCCCTGGACGGCTCTGCAAAGGGCAAGCCCTGTGCCAGGGCCTGCCCCCGGGCCTGGGCGGCGGGGAGATCCTCCGCCCGGATCCCCTCCTGCATGAGGCGCCTGAGAAGGGCGAGGGCGCCGTCGCGCACCCGTTCGAGGTCTGGGCGGCTGAGGGCTTCCGCGGCCCGCAGCGCCGGACCCCGGAGCCCCAGGCGCACCAGCTGCTGCCGGCGCTCCAGGTCCGTCTGCGGCCGGCGGGATCGGATGCCCCAGATGGCCTCGAAGGCCGCGCGCACGGACTGCTCCGCCTCCCGGGTGGCCACGGAATCCAGGCGGTAGACGGGGCGCACCGCGGCCGCCGCTTCCTCCCGCAGCCGCGCCGTGCGTTCCCAATCCACGTACTCCACGCTGCGGGGAGCTGCCACCTCGTAGGGGCTCACCATGCCCTCCCGGAGGGTGACCCGCGGGGGCAGGTACTGCACGGATCCCACCGCGCAGAGGGCCAAGAGGAATCCCCCCAAGAGGAGGACCCGCCGGAGAGAGACCCGCCCGGGACGGAGGAAGTTCACCCGGATCCGCTCCATGCCCCGTGGATTGTACCAGACCGGCCCTAGCCCGGATCACGTCCGGCCGAGCAGGTCCTGGAGCATCCGGATCACCTTGGGTCGGTCTGCCTCCCGCCGCACCACGACCAGGATGGTGTCGTCTCCCGCCACGGTCCCCGCGATCTCCGGGATGCGGGCCTCGTCTACCGCGATGGCCACCGCGTTCGCCCGACCGCTGAGGGTTTTCACGAGAACGATGGCCTCGCCCTGGTCCACCTCCGTGACGAAGGCCCGGAAAGCGCTGCGGAGGTTCTCCCAGGCCGCGGGGGGCGGAGTGGTCCGCAGGGCATCCGGGGGCGCGTAGTGATACGTCCCCTCCGGCCCCGCCACCTTGACCAGACCCAGCCGCTTGATGTCCCGGGACACCGTGGCCTGCGTGACCCGAAGGCCTCGTTGGCGCAGCGCCCGCACCAACTCCGCCTGGGTGGTCACGGGACGCGACCGCACGATCTCCAGGATAGCCCGCTCCCTCTGCTGCCGGGTCAAAGCCGCTCCGCGAGCAACCTCCCTTCCCGGTACGCCGTGTAGATGGGCGGCGGCGCGCACGAGTCCCGCCACCTCCTCACCCCTTCCACCGCCGCCCGGGCCCGCTCCAGCTGCTCCGCCACCCGCGCGGGCGCGGGGCCGCCGGCCACCGCCCGGGCTTGCACGGATCCCTCCGGGAGAAGGACCTCGTACACGTCCCCCCCCACCTCCGGAGAGCAAGTCCGCAGGACCTCCAACGGGAGCTCCCAGAGCTCACACCCCCTCGCCTCCGCCTCCCGCACCGCGCGGCCCGCCTGTTCGTGGGCCGTGCGGAAAGGAACGCCGCGCCGCACCAGGTAGTCCGCCAGGTCCGTGGCGGTCAAAAACCCTTCGTACAGGGCCGCCCGCATCCGATCGGGATGATAGCGCACCCCGCGGGCGAGCACCGCCGCGGCCTGCAAGGACCCGGATACGGTGTCGAGGGCATCGAAGAGGGGCTCCTTGTCCTCCTGCAGATCGCTGTTGTAGGTGAGGGGAAGTCCCTTGAGGGCGACGAGCACCGCGGTCAGAGCTCCGATGGTCCGCCCTGCCTTCCCCCGGATGAGCTCCGCGGCCTCCGGGTTCTTCTTCTGGGGCATGAGGCTGCTGCCCCCCGCCGCGGAATCGTCCAGGGAAGCGAACCCGAACTCCCGCGTAGTCCACAGCACCACCTCCTCCGCCCAACGGGAGAGATGCACCTGCAGCACCGCGCACGCGAACAGGGCTTCCAGCACGTAGTCCCGGTCTGCCACCGCATGCATGCTGTTGGGACAGATCCCCTCGAACCCCAACAGCTCCGCGGTGCGCTCCGGACGCACGGGGTACGGGGAAGTGGCGAGGGCCCCCGCGCCGAGGGGAGATAGCCCGCTCACCCGGTGCACCCGACGGAACCGCTCCGCGTCCTGCAGGAGGGCCCACACGTGGGCCAGGAGGTGATGGGCGAGGGTGGTGGGCTGGGCCCGCTGCAGGTGCGTGTAGCCGGGCAGCACCGTTTCTAGGTGCTCCTGGGCCTGGTCCAGCCAGACCTCCACCAGCTCCAGGAGGTGCTCCGCCACCTGCTCCACGGCCTCCCGCACGTACAGGCGCAGGGCGGTGGCCACTTGGTCGTTGCGGCTGCGGGCGGTATGGAGCCGGCGGGCAGGCTCCCCGATCCGCTCCACGAGCGTCCGCTCGATCCACGAGTGGACGTCCTCGTCCTCCCCCTCCACCCGGAGGGCACCGGTCTCCACGTCCCGAAGCATTCCCGCCAGTCCCTGGAGGATCGCCTCCCCGCTTTCCCGGTCCAGGACGCCCACCTCCATTAACATGCGGGCGTGCGCGAGGCTCCCGACGAGGTCCCAGCGGGCCAGGCGCCGGTCGAAGGGAAAGGAGCGGGTGAAGGCACGGATGCGGGGATCCGGGGGAACCCCGAACCGCCCGCCCCACATCCCCGTCCTCCCCCTTCCCGACCTCATCTCAGGGTTTTTGGCCCGCGGGGGCCTCGGCCTCCCTGCTGCCCGGGTGCACGGCCGCGAACACCTGAAGCGGGAGCCCCCACAGCCGGATGAACCCCGTGGCGTCCCGGTGGTCGTAGGCGGCGCCTTCTCCGAAGGTGGCGAGATCCTGGCGGTACAGGGAGTACGGGGAGGACCGGGAGACGGCCCAGCAGTGTCCCTTGTAGAGCTCCACGGTCACGGTCCCCGTCACGTACCGGTGCGTGCTCTCCAGGAAGGCATCCAAGGCCTCTCGCAGCGGCGAATACCACAGGCCGGAATACACCAGATCCGCGTACCGGGCCGCCACCAGCTCCTTGAACCGGACCGTGTCCCGGTCCAGGGTGATGGCCTCCAGGTCCCGCAGGGCCACGGTGAGCACGGTGCCCGCGGGCGTCTCGTACACCCCCCGGCTCTTCATCCCCACCAGCCGGTTCTCCACCATGTCTACCCGGCCCACGCCGTGGGCCCCTGCCACCCGGTTCAGGTGTCGCACGAGCTCCGCGGGACTCATGCGCACGCCGTCCACGGCCACGGGGATCCCTCGCTCGAAGGCGATCTCCAGGCGCTGGGGGACATCGGGAGCCCTCCGGGGATCCACGGTGAGCTGGAACATCTCCTCAGGCGGCGGGGTGGAGGGGTCCTCCAGGATTCCCCCCTCGTAGGAGGTGTGCCACAGGTTCTGATCGATGCTGTAGGGCTTCTCCGCGGTCACGGGGACGGGGATCCCGTGCTCCTCCGCGTAACGGAGCTCGTCCTCCCGGCTCCGCAGGTCCCACTCCCGCCACGGTGCGATGACCCGCAGGTCCGGCGCGAGCGCCCGATAGCTCAGCTCGAACCGCACCTGATCGTTGCCCTTGCCCGTACACCCGTGGGCGAGGGCATCGCATCCCGTGGCCCGGGCCACCTCCACCTGCACCTTCGCGATGAGGGGGCGGGCCAGGGCGGTGCCCAGCAGGTACCGCCCCTCGTACACCGCGCCCGCCCGCAGGGCCCGGAAACAGTAGTCCCGGACGAACTCCTCCCGGACGTCCACCACGTGGAAACCGCTGGCGCCGCTCTGCAACGCCTTCTGGCGGAGGGCGTCGAAGTCATCGAGCTGCCCTACGTCCGCCACCACCGCCACCACCTCACACCCGTACCGTTCCCGCAACCAGGGAATGGCCACGGAGGTATCGAGCCCTCCCGAGTATGCCAGGGCCACCTTCCGCACCCGCTCCACGGCTCACCTCGCCTGCACTTTTCCGAGGGCCCGTTCAAGCCGGACCATCGCCTCGTCCACCTCCGCCTCGGAGACCACGAGGGGTGGGCAGAGCCGCAGGGTATGGGGTCGCACCGCGTTCACCAGCAGTCCCTCTCCGAGCGCCGCCTCCACCACCGGGGCCGCCTCCACCCGTAGGTCTGCGGCCACCAGGAGCCCCACCCCCCGCACGGACCCAACGGTGGGATTCCGCTCCGCCAGGGCCCGGAGCCCCTGCAGGAGCCGATCCCCCGCCCGCCGGGCATTCTCCACGAGGCCATCCCGCTCCACCACCTCCAACACCGCGCAGACCGCGGCACAGGCCAGGGGGTTTCCGCCGAAGGTGCTCCCGTGGTCCCCTGGTCCCAGGTGCCTCGCCACGTCCTCCCGGGCCAGCACCGCGCCCACCGGAACCCCACCCGCGAGTCCCTTGCCCAAGGTCACCACGTCCGGCTGGATCCCCTCCCGTTGGAAGGCGAACAGGGCGCCCGTGCGGCCGACTCCCGTCTGGACCTCGTCCAGGATCAGCAGTACCCCCCGCTCCCGACAGAGGGCCTCCAGGTCCCGCAGGTACCCCGGAGAAGGGATCACCACGCCACCTTCTCCTTGCACGGGCTCCACCAGCACCGCACAGGTGCGATCCGTGACGGCGTCCGCCACGGCCCCGAGGTCGTCGTAAGGCACGAACCGGAATCCCGGGGGAAGGGGCTCGAATCCCTGCCAGTACCGGGGAGTTCCCGTGGCCGCCAGGGCCCCCAGGGTGCGGCCGTGGAAGCTCCCCTCCATGGTCACGATCTCGTAGGCGTCCGGGCCCCGCATCCCCCGACCCCATCGCCGGGCCAGCTTGATGGCGGCCTCCACGGCCTCCGCCCCGCTGTTGCAGAAGAAGACCCGGTCCAGCCCGCTGAGCTCCACGAGCCGCTTCGCGGCCCGGGCCTGCTCGGGGATGTGGTACAGGTTCGAAACGTGCAGGTAGCGGGAAGCCTGGTCGCACAGGGTCCGCATCAGGTCCGGGTGTGCGTGCCCGAGGCTGCTGGTGGCGATCCCCGCCACGAAGTCCAGGTACTCCCGACCCCCGAGATCCCACAACCGCACGCCCTCTCCCCGGACGAAGGCCACGGGCGCCCGCCGGTACGTGCGGAAGAGATATCGGTCCGACCACTCCAGAACCGTCTCGAGGTCCATCTAGCCCTCCGGATGGCGGATCATGGTGCCGATTCCCGTCTCCGTAAAGAGCTCGATCAGCAAACCGTGAGGCAGGTCCGTGCCGATGATGTGGGCGCTGGGCACACCGCCCGCCAGGGCCTCCAGGCAGGCTTCCACCTTGGGGATCATCCCCCGGGAGATCACGCCGGAAGCGATGAGCTGCCTCGCCTCCTCCGGGCTGATCTCGCTCAGGAGCTCCCGACGGCCATCCACCTCCCGGTACACTCCGGGTACGTCCGTGAGGAGGATGAGCTTCTGGGCCCGCAGGCCTACCGCCAGGGCCGCGGCCGCGGTGTCCGCGTTGAGGTTGTAGCTCTGGCCGTCCGGGCCGAATCCCAGGGAGGCGACCACGGGAAGGAATCCCGCGTCCAACAGCACCTGTACGATCTCCGGCTCCACCCGCTCCACCTCGCCCACGAACCCCAGATCCACCTCCCCCGCCCGCTTGCGGACCTGCAGGAGCCGCGCGTCCTTGCCCGAGAGCCCCACGGCGCGGCCGCCTGCCCTGTGGATGAGGGTCACCAGGTGCTTGTTCACCCGGCCCGCGAGCACCATCTCCACCACTTCCATGGTCTCCGCGTCCGTGACCCGGAGGCCGTTGACGAACCGCGTGGTCTTGCCCAGGCGTTCCAGGGTGCGGGTGATCTCCGGGCCGCCCCCGTGCACCAGCACGGGCCGCACCCCGGCCCGCTGCAGGAGGACGAGGTCCTCCGGAAGGGTACCCAGCTCTTGAGCGTCCAGGACGCTCCCTCCGAACTTCACGACCACCGTGCGGTCCTTCCAGGCGGCCACGTAGCGCAGGGCATGGGCCAGAGAGGTCCCGATGCCCGGACTCTCCAGCGGCAGGACGTTCACCGCTTTCCTCCCACACTAGGTGATGTAGGCGCCGTTCAGGCGCACGTACTCCTCGCTAAGATCGCACGTCCACACCCACCACCGCCCGCTCCCCACCCCCAGGTCCACCCGCAAGGTGACCTCGGAATCCCGCAAGGCTTGCGCGCCCTGCCCGAGGGCTTCCGGAATCCCCACCCCGTCCTGTACCACCAGGACCGGCCCGAACCAGACGCGCGTCCTGGACTCCTCCAGGGCCACCCCGGCCCGACCCACCGCCGCCAGGACCCTTCCCCAGTTCGGCTCCCCGCCATGCAGCATGGTCTTTACCAGAAGGGAGGTCGCCACGGTGTAGGCGGCCCTCCGGGCCTCTGCCTCGTCCAGGGCGCCCGTGACCTCCACCCGCACGAGCCGCGTGGCTCCCTCCCCGTCCCGCACCACCATCTTCGCCAGCTCCTCCGCCACCGCGGTGAGGGCCGCGCAGAACCGCCTGTAGGCTTCTCCCTCCTCCGCGGCGATTCCGGACTGGCCGTTCGCCAGGACGATGAGGCTGTCGTTCGTGCTGGTGTCCCCGTCCACGGTGATGCGGTTGAAGGAGACCTCTGCCGCCCCCCGCAGCGCCTCCCGCAGCCGTCCGGGAGAGATGCGGGCGTCCGTGGTGAGGAAGCACAGGGTGGTGGCGAGTTGGGGGTGGATCATCCCCGCGCCCTTCGCGATCCCCCCCACGGTCACCACGCCCTCCGGAAGGCGGACCTGGGCCGCGGCCCGCTTGGGGAAGGCGTCCGTGGTGAGGATGGCTTCCGCCGCGGCCTCGCCGCTCCGCTCCAGGGCCCGCACCGCCTGCGGGATCCCCCGCCGGATGGCTTCCATGGGAAGCGGGACGCCGATCACCCCCGTGCTGCACACCAACACGTGGGAACGCGGGATGCCAAGCGCCCGGGCCGTGATCTCCGCCATCTCGTAGGCGTCCCGGAGTCCCTGAGGACCCGTGCAGGCGTTGGCGTTCCCGCTGTTCACCACGATGGCCTGCGCGACCCCTCCGGACAGGGTTTCCTCACAGTACCGCACGGGGGCCGCCTTCACCCGGTTGGTGGTAAACAGCCCCGCCGCGGAAGCGGGGACCTCCGAGTAGAGGAGGGCCAGGTCCCGCCGCTGTTGCTTGATCCCGCAGTGCACCCCCGCGGCGAGGAAGCCGTGCGGGCTCGTGACGTCTCCGGGAATGAGGGTGATGGGCTCAGGGGTCTCCATGGCGCCTATGGGAAGAGGGGAGGCAACTGGAGTCCTTCCGTCTCCGGGAGCCCGAACATCAGGTTCATGCACTGGATGGCCTGCCCCGCGGCTCCTTTCCCGAGGTTGTCCAGGGCCGCGATGGCGATGGCGACCCCGCGCTCCGCATCCACCCGCACCGTCACATCGCAGAAGTTGGAGCCAAAGGTGGCCTTCGTCTGCGGGAGATCCCGCTCGAGCACCCGCACGAAGGGCTCTCCCGCGTAGGCCTCCCGGTACAGGTCCAGGGCGGCCGGGCCGTCCAGGGGACGGGAGAGCCGCACGTAGCAGGTGGCGAGGATCCCCCGGGTCATGGGGATGAGGTGGGGGACGAAGCACACCGCGGCGGGACAACCCGCCTCCGCCAGGGCCTGCTCCATCTCGGGGACGTGGCGGTGATGGGCCACGTGGTACGGGCGCACGTTCTCGTTGATCTCGCTGAAGTGGGTGTCCAGGGACGCCCCCCGGCCAGCACCCGAAACCCCGGACTTGGCGTCCACCACCACGGGACCGCTCCCGTACCCCGCCCGCAGGAGCGGCACCAGACCGAGCAGGGCCGCCGTGGGGTAACAGCCCGGAACCGCCACGAGGTTCGCCTCCCGGATGCGGCTCCGGTGGAGCTCCGGGAGTCCGTAGACCGCCTCCTCCAACAGGTGCACGGCCGTGTGCTCCTGCCTGTACCACCGGGCATACTGGGCGGGATCCCGCAGACGGAAGTCCGGCCCCAGGTCCACCACCCGGGCGCCCGCAGACAGGATCTCGGGCGCGGCTTTGAGAGCGAGTCCGTGCGGGAGCGCCAGGAACACCACGTCGCTCTCCTGCGCCAGCTTCCGCCAGTCCGGCTCCTCCAGGGGCTTGCGCACGAATCCTTCCAGGTGGGGGAAGGCCTCCGGGAGGAGCTTGCCCCGGTGCTGGTCCGCGGTGAGGTGCACCAGCTCCACCCGGGGATGGCGCACCAGCCACCGCACCAGCTCCCCTCCCGTATACCCGCTCGCGCCGGCCACGCTCGCCCGGATCATGGCATAACCATACAGGAAACTGCATGATGTTGCAATCCGGGGAGGATCCGGGTCCGTTGACACGCGCTTCGGATGCTGTAGAAATTGTCTGTAAAGCGTAGAAGGTGCGGTCGGGGGGTGAGGAGATGCGAGGGAAGGGCACGCGTCTGGCGGTGGCCGCGCTCGCTGCCGCGGCGGTCACCCTGGGTCCGGTTGTCCTGGGGTTCGGAGCCCCGGGGGAGCAACCCCGGCGGGGGGGAGTCCTCCGGGTGGCGGACGAGGCCCCGGGAGGCCCCTTCGGCGTCCCCTGGAAGATGCCCGTGTTCGGCATCATCCCCGCGGTTCCCGTCTACGAAACCCTCCTCTGGGTGGACGCCCGGGGCCAGGTCAGCCCGAAGCTGGCGGTCCAGTGGGAGATCACCCCGGACCGGAAGGGGATCGTATTTCGGCTGCGCCAGGGCGTACGCTTCCACGACGGTTCCGAACTGGACGCGGACGCCGTGAAGTTCAGCCTTGAGGAGAACCTCAAGGCCCGCCGGCTGCCCCCTACCATCCAGTCCGTGGACGTCCTCGACCGCTACACGGTGCGGGTCAACCTCTCCCAGTGGAACAACGGCATCTACCTCTCCCTTGGGGGGTCTGCCTCCCTCATCGCCTCGCTCGCCCACCTCCGCCGGCTGGGGGAGGACCGGGCCCAGTGGGACCCCTCCGGGACCGGACCCTTCCGCCTCACCCAGTACGACCCCAACGCCTTCGCCATGTACACCCGCTTCGACCGCTACTGGGACCGCGGCAAGCCCTACCTGGACCGGCTGGAGCTGTGGTTCATCCGGAGCATCCAGACCCTGAAGGCCGCCATGCTGGCGGGCCAGGTGGACGTAGGGGGGTTCGGGGATCCTCAGGTGGTGAGCGAGCTCCAGGCCACGGGCCGGTTCCGGGTGCTCTCGGGACTCCACCGGGGGATCCTCATGCTCATCCCGGACAGCGCCAACGAGGACTCCCCCTTCGCGGACCGGCGGGTCCGGGAGGCCCTCCAGTACGCCTTCGATCGGGCCGCCCTCGCCCGTGCCCTGGGCTACGGTCTGTGGGAACCGTGGGACCAGATCGCGCATCCGGAGAGTCCCGCGGCCCTGACGGACCATCGCCGCCCCTCTTACAACCCCGCCCGGGCCAAGGAACTCCTGGCGCAGGCGGGCTACCCCAACGGATTCCGCACCAAGTTGATCCCGGCTCCCTTCCTGACCCGGGAGATCGCGGTGGCCATCCATCGGTACCTCCAGGAGGTGGGCATCGAGGCGGAACTGGAGACCCCGGAGATCGCCCGGTACGCGGAGTATCAGCGGCGGGGATGGCGGGGGCTCCTCGTCCAGCCCTTCGGCTACTTCCCCTACTTCAACAACTACGTGGCCTTCTACTTCACCAACTCCCCGGAGGGCTTCGTGAGCATGCGGCGGCCGCCGCAGCTGCAACGCCTGTGGGAGGACTCCGTAGCCACCCTCACCCCGCAGCGCTACAGGCTGCAGGTGATGCACCGGCTCCTCCTCCAGGAACATACGGTGATCCCCCTGTGGCTCGCGGGCCGGTACTACGTGACGCGGCCAGAAGCCCGGGGGACCGGGCACCTCCAGGGCTCCACCTGGCCGTGGTGGACGCCCGCGAACGCCTGGACCGTACGGTAGCTACGGTGCCGCGGGGATCCGGAAGGGGCGCACCCGCTCACGCCAGGGGCGCGGGACCTGCCATGGGCTGCGGGGCCACCAGGGCCCCCTCCCGGAGGGCCGCGAGGACCTCGGCGTAGACCTGGGCGGTCTCCAGGGTGGTGAGGCAGGGGATGCGGCGCTCCACCGCGGCCCGACGCAGCCGAAAGCCCCATCGCCGGGGGTCGTGGCCGGCGGTGGGGAGGTTGATCAGGACGCCCACCTCCCCCCGCCGGATGGCCTCCAGGGCCTCGGCATGCGGAAGCGGGCGGCACGGTATCCCTGCGGACCGGAGGGCAGCAGCCGTCCCGGGCGTGGCCAGGAGGGGGATCCCCAAGGCCTGAAGGCGACGGGCGAGGGGAACGACGCCCCGACGGGCCCGTCGGGCCACGCTGAGGAGCGCTGCACCGTTTGGCGGAACCGTCCACCCCGCGGCCACGAAGCCCTTGTACAGGGCCGCGGGCAGGCTTCGGTCGATCCCCATGACCTCCCCCGTGGACCGCATCTCCGGCCCCAGGGCCACCTCCGCCCCCACGAGCTTCTCGCTGCTGAACACGGGCACCTTCACCCCCACCCTCCGGGGAGCGGGGAACCGGTACACGCCGGGATAGCCCAGGTCCGCGAGGGAACTGCCCAGCATGACACGGGTGGCGATCTGCACGAGGGGGACGCCCAGCACCTTGCTGACGAAGGGCACGGTCCGGCTCGCCCGGAGGTTCGCCTCCAGGACGTACACCCGATAGCCGTGCACCACGAACTGCACGTTCAGGAAGCCCCGAACCCCCAGGGCCCGGTTGAGCTTCTGGAGGATGTCCACGATGCGCTCCGAGACCTCCGGGAGGACGCTGGGGGCGGGAAAGATGGAGATGCTGTCCCCGGAGTGTACGCCCGCGGCCTCCACATGCTCCATGATCCCCGGGAGGAGCAGGTTCGCGCCGTCCCCGATGGCGTCCACCTCCAGCTCTTGCCCCCGCAGGTACGCGTCCACCAGCACGGGGCGTCCCGGGTCCACCGCCAGGGCCGCGGCCACGAGATCCTCCACCTCCTCCGCCTCGTACACGATCCTCATGCCCCGGCCTCCGAGCACGTAGGAGGGGCGAACCACCACGGGAAGTCCCAACCGGTGCACCAGGCGTTTCGCCTCCTCCACGGAGTGGGCCATCCCGCCCTCCGGGTGCGGGATCCCGAGCTGATCCAGCAGGGCGTAGAACTTCCGTCGGTCCTCGGAGACGTCCAGGCTCTCCACGGAGGTGCCGAGGATGGGAACGCCGGCCCGCGCGAGGGGGATGGCCAGGTTCAGGGCGGTCTGCCCTCCGAACTGCACCAGCACCCCCACGGGGCGCTCCTTACGCACCACGTGCAGCACGTCCTCCACCGTAAGGGGATCGAAGTACAGGCGGTCGGAGGTGTCGAAGTCCGTGCTCACCGTCTCCGGGTTGTTGTTCACCACCACGGCCCGCACCCCGGCCTCCTGGAGGGAGCGCACCGCGTGCACGGTGCTGTAGTCGAACTCGATCCCCTGCCCGATGCGGATGGGCCCGCTGCCGAGCACCACCGCGCACGGCCGCGGATCCGGCTCGGCCTCGTCCTCCTCCTCGTAGGTGCTGTAGTAGTACGGGGTGGCCGCGGGGAACTCGCCCGCACAGGTGTCCACGAGCTTGTAGACGGGATAGATCCCCGCCGCCTCCCGCTGGGCCCTCACCTCCTCCTCCGGGCGGTTCTGCAGCCGGGCGATCTCCGCATCCGAGAGCCCGGTGCGCTTGGCGAGCCACAGGGCCACGGTGCTCCGATCCCGGGCCACCCGCTGTTCCACCGCCACGATGCGCTCTAGCTCCCAGATGAAGAAGGGGTCGATGCGGCTTGCGGCCGCGAGCTCCTCCGGGCGTGCACCTCGGCGCAAAAGCTCCGCGATGGCCCAAAGCCGCTCATCGCACGGGGTGCGCACCCGATCCCACAGGGCCTCGTCTGCCATCCGGGCCAGCACAGGGTGCCACAGGCCGCGGTTCGTGGACTCCACGGATCGGGCGGCCTTCAGGAGGGCCTCGGTGAAGGTGCGGCCGATGGCCATCACCTCGCCCGTGGACTTCATCTGGGTACCGATGCGGCGGTCCGCCTCTCCGAACTTGTCGAAGGGCCACCGGGGGATCTTCACCACCACGTAGTCCAGGGCCGGCTCGAAGCAGGCGGTGCCCCGGGTGATGGGGTTCTGGATCTCCCACAGGCGGTAGCCGAGGGCGATCTTGGCCGCCACCCGGGCGATGGGATATCCCGTGGCCTTGCTGGCGAGGGCGCTGCTCCGCGACAGCCGCGGGTTCACCTCGATCACGTAGTAGCGCTCGGACCGGGGATCCAAGGCGAACTGCACGTTGCACCCGCCCTCCACCCCCAGGGCCCGCACGATCTCGAAGGCGGCCCGCCGCAGCATCTGGTACTCGCGGTCCGAGAGGGTCAGGCTGGGGGCCACCACGATGCTGTCCCCCGTGTGCACGCCCATGGGATCGACGTTCTCCATGTTGCAGATGGCGATGCAGTTGTCGTCCCCGTCCCGCAGGACCTCGTACTCGATCTCCTTCCACCCCGCCACGGACCGCTCCACCAGCACCTGTCCGATGGGGCTCGTGCGGATCCCCCGCTCCGCCGCCTCCCACACCGCCTCCCTTCCCTGGGCAAGCCCGCCCCCGGTTCCTCCCAGGGTAAAGGCGGGCCGGATCACCACCTCCGCGTCTCCCAGGGAGAGGGCGAAGTCCACGGCCTCCTCCGGGGTGGTGGCCACGATGCTCTCGGGCACGGGCTGCCCGATGCGCCGCATCTCCTCCCGGAACAGCTCCCGGTCCTCTCCCTTGTGGATGGCGGAAAGCGGGGTCCCCAGCACCTCCACCCCGAGCGCCCGCAGGACGCCCATGCGATCCAGGGCCGCGGCCAGGTTAAGGCCCGTCTGCCCCCCCAGGGTGGGCAGCAACCCCTGGGGCCGCTCCGCCTCCAGCACCCGGGCCACGAACTCCGGGGTGAGGGGCTCGATGTAGATGCGATCCGCCACCTCCGGATCCGTCATGATGGTGGCGGGGTTGCTGTTGACGAGCACCACCTCCACCCCTTCCTCCGAGAGGGCCCGACAGGCCTGGGAACCCGAGTAGTCGAACTCCGCGGCCTGCCCGATGGTGATGGGGCCGGAGCCGATCACCAGGACCTTGCGGATGTCCGGCCGCCGCGGCACTAGCGCACCCCGACCTGCTGGGCCACGTCCCCCAGGAACCGGTCGAAGAGGTCCCGGCTGTCCCGGGGACCGGGGCGGGCTTCCGGGTGGAACTGCACGGACCAGATGGGGAGGTGCTGGTGCCGGATCCCCTCCACGGTGCCGTCATGGAGGTTCCTGTGGGTGACGACAAACCCCGTGTCCCTTAGACTCGCTTCGTCCACCGCGTAGCTGTGGTTCTGCGTGGTGATGCGCACCCGGCCCGTGGTGGTCTCCAGCACCGGGTGGTTCGAACCCCGGTGTCCGAAGGGAAGCTTGAAGGTCCTCGCTCCCGCGGCCCGGGCCAGGACCTGGTGCCCTAGGCAGATGCCGAAGATGGGGAGCTGGCCGAAGAGGGTCCGGAGCCGGCGGGCCACCGCGTCCAGATGCCGGGGGTCTCCCGGACCGTTCCCCACCACGAGACCCGCGGGTCGGAGCTCCAGGATCTCCTCCACCTCCACCCGTCCGGGGAGCACGATCACCTCGCATCCCCGGGCATGGAGCTCCCGGGCGATCCCCATCTTCACCCCGCAGTCCAGAACCGCGATGCGGGGGCCCGATCCCGGGAGGACCACGGCTTCCTCCGGCAGCACCTCCGCCACCAGATCCTCCTCCGCGAGGTCCGGGAGGGACCGGGCCCGGGCAACGAGCTCTTCGGGATCCCGGTCCCCGGTGGCGATCACCCCCCGCCGGAGCCCGTGGGTCCGCAGGTGACGCACGATCCGCCGGGTGTCCACCTCCGCGATGGCCACGACCCCGTGCCCGCGCAGGTACTCGGAGAGGGGAATCCGGCCGGCCCAGTGGCTGGTGTAGGGGCTCGCCTCCCGCACCACGAACCCCCGCAAAAAGGGCCGGCGGGACTCGCTCCACTCTGGGTCCACCCCGTAGGTGCCCATCATGGGGAAGCTCATCACCACGATCTGGCCCGCGTAACTGGGATCCGTGAGCACCTCCGGATAACCGGCCATGCTGGTGGTGAACACCACTTCCCCGCCGGAGAGTCCCTCCGCCCCGATGGAGACTCCCCGCACCACCAGGCCGTCCTCCAGGGCCAGCCATCCCGTATGCATGTTCATGCAACGGATTGTATCATTATGCACACGAGGGGTAAAGAGAACGCCCGCGTTCCCTTCCCGCGGGCGTACGGATTCTTCTCTCGCCTCCATCGCTCCCTCCCGGAGAGCATTAATGGTCGGCCCTGCTTGCTTGGAATCTAGCAGATCCGGGAGGGCGGCGCAACGGCATCCTTCACTTCCCCGGAAGGACCTCCCAAAGCTCGTCCGTCAGGTAGACGAGGTCGAAGAGCATGACCCCGGCCGCCTGGGTCCGGGCCACCCGGAGGGCTTCCCGCAGTCGGCCGGGGCTGCCCGTGAAGTGGGGGAGGTACAGACCGGCCACCACAGGCACCTCTCCCGTCACGAGGGCACGCGCCAGGCCCGCTCCCCCCTCCAGGCTGTAGATGGGGTTTGTGCCCCGGCGCAGGGCCTCCCGCACGGTGAGGGGCCGGTAGTACAGCCCCACCATGAGGAAGTCCAGGAGCGGCGCGTATCCCGCCCGGACCCACGTCTCGCTCACCCAGGGGTAAGGCGGCCGCACCTGGGGATGGGCCCAGTTGGCGCCCTCCTCGTAGTACACGGGGTACCAGCCGCCCACGTACGCGCCCACCGCGACCCCGGGCCGAAGGGCCCGGATCAGACGGGTGGCGGAGAGCACGTAGGTGTAGATGTTCCGGGCCCGGAAGCCGATCCAGGCCCGGTAGAGGGGCCCCGGTTCCCGGGCCACCCAGTACCCCGCCGGGACGTACCGGTAGACGTCCTCCGGCCACCGGGCCACGGGCCGGCCCAAGAAGGCCTCGAAGGCCCGGCGGCTTCTCTCCGAGAAGTCCTGGGTGAGGTCCTCGTACCGGGTCCGATCCAGGACCACCCCGTCCACGGGATACCGGGAGAGGAGCTCGTAGAGGACGGCGAGTTCGTAGAGGCGGACCTCCGGATGCGCAGGGTTCGTGAAGGCGAAGGGGCTGCGCCTGAAGCCCGGCTCCATCCGCACCCGCACGGGCCCGATCTCCACGGGATCCCCAAGCCGGAACGCGGCGCGCAGCCACGCCGCGGCCTTCCCGTGCCCCGCGAGCACATACCCGTCCTCCGGGATGGAAGCGGGTCCGGGATCGGGCTCGGTCCGCTCCCGATCCCGCACCTCCTCCACCCGATCCCTGCGGACCACCACCTCCACCCCGTACCGGGTGGTGGGCACCCGAGAGCCCATGGCCCGGGTGTACAGGATGAGCTGGTCCGCGTAGCGCGTGGTGTTCGCGCCGTCGAGCTCGTACTCGGACCCGTCCGGTGCCCGGACCGGCCGGGTGGCGACGTAGGCGGTGCCGGCCCACTCCTCCCGCTCGAAGGCCGGGCCCGCGCGGTACGCGGAGAGCCCTTCGGAGAAGGTGTTCACCGCCGCGTAAAACCGGATCCCCCGGGCGCGGGCCTCCTGGAGGAGGGTCCCCAGGAGATCGTACCCTCTCGGGAACCAGCGGGCCGGGGGCGGATAGGCGGGTGGGTTGGTGCGGGGAACCGGGGATTCGTTGAGGACGGGCGCGAAGGTGCTGGGGTAGGTGACGTATCCCCACGCGTTCTTCGCCTCGAAGACCACCGCCTCCACGCCCGCGGCCCTCGCCCGGTCCAGGACCCGACGCACGCCCTCGACGGTGCTCAGGGCGAGGAGGTTCGCGCCGGGCTCCACCCACAGGGCGAGGCGGGGCACGCGGGCCCGGGAAGCCGGGTGGCCCGGGGAGGCTGCCAGGGCCACCACGAGGAGCGATGCCGTGAGGAGGGCCCGTCCCCTCATCGCAGGAACAGGGCAAAGGCGATGACGAAGGCCACCACCACCACCACCCGCTCCACGAAGGCCCGTCCCAGGGCCCGGGCGATGCCCGCGGACGCGTAGCCGCCCGCGATGGCACCCAGGGCCAGCCACACCACGTCCGGCCACAGCACGGCCCGGGAGAGAAGGAAGTAGGCGGCCGCGACCCCGTTGCCCACCGCGGTGAGGATCCCCTTGATGCCGTTCATCTGGTGGATGTCGTCCAGCCCCAGGAGTCCCAGGGTGGTGAGGATGAGGATGCCGGTCCCCGCCCCGAAGTAGCCGATGTACAGGCCGATGCCGAACTGCACCGCGAGCGCGACAGGACGGGCGGCGCGCCGGCCCGGGGGGAACAGCGCGCGAATGCGTCCTCGGGCCGCGAGCAACACCGCGGCGCCCAGGACGAGGAAGGGCACGATGGCGCGGAAGATCCGGGTGGGGGTCTGGAGGAGGAGCCACCCGCCGAGAATCCCGCCCAGCAAGGTCGGCCAGATCAACAGCCGGATCCAAGGGCCGCTCCCCTCCATCTCCCGTCGGAACCCCCAGGCACCCGCGAGGTTGCCGGGCCAGAGGGCCACCGCGTTCGTGGCGTTCGCCAGGATGGGATCCCGGCCCAACCACACCATGGTGGGAAAGGAGATGAGGGTTCCGCCGCCGGCGATGGCGTTCACCGCGCCCGCGGCCGCGCCCGCGGCGAACAGGATTACCCCTTGTTCCATCGGCCCCATGAGACGACCTACCGAGGCGGTATTGTCGCACACCCCGCGGGACCGCCACCAGGGCTAGTGGCAGAACCCGGATCCGCGATCCGAAAACGCCGCGCCTCCGACGGCAAGGAACCGCCAGGAGTAGCCCCCGGGCCGCAGCTCCAGCCGCAGCACCCCGAAGGACCGGTCCGTGGCCGCCTCCCGCGCGCCCAGGGGATCGGGCCGAAGCCGGTAGAGGCTTCGGCCGCCGGTCCCCACCACGAACTGCCGGATCCCCCGGGGGTCAGCCCGGCCCTGGGGGTCCAGGGGGGCGTAGCGCTGGTAGTTGTGGTCGTGCCCGGACAGGACCAGCTCCGCCCCCGCGGCATACAGGAGCTCCCACCACGGACGGACCTCCAGGAAGCCCGTGTAGCGCCCCGCGGTGAAGAGGGGGTGATGCCAGAAGGCGAGGATGCAAGGGGCGGAGGTCGTGGCAAGCATCTCCCGCAACCATCGGTACTGGGGGGATCCTCCCCCGCACCCCCCGACCGCCCAGCAGTTGGAGTTCAGGGCCAGGAGAAGCCACCGCCCCAACCGGAAGGCGTAATAGCCGCGCTCCGGATCCCCCGCCCGATCTCCGAAGTAGGCGAAGTACCCCCTCGCCCGCGGGGTCCGGTACTCGTGATTTCCGGGAACCGGACGCGTGATGTCCAGGTATCGTCCCCATGTGCGGTGGTAGGCGGCCCGGTAGCGTTCCAGGCTCCCATCCGGGTACTGCCCATCGCCCAACATCAGCACCGCGTCCGCACCCTCCAGGAAGGCCGCGGTGTCCGCATCGCGGCAGGTCAATTCCGTACGGGGCGTGGCGGGATCGCACGCCACGTCCCCCGCGGCCACCACCACGTAGGCATCCTCCGACCCCCCCGCAGCGCCCGCCGGGGACAACAGGACGGCCAGGCAGAGGGCGAGAAGCCCCCTACGCATCCCCGGTTTCCCGGGCGGCGCAGAACCAGGAGAGGACCACCGCCGCGGCCGCCAGCCCCGCGGTCTCCGTCCGCAGCACGAGGGGGCCCAAGCTGGCCGCCTCCGCGCAGGCCCCTAACCTCCGCACCTCCTCCCGCGCGAACCCGCCCTCCGGGCCCACGAACACCGCGAGATCCTCGAACTCTCGGGTCTCCTCGAGCAACCGGAGCAGGGGACGGCCTCCCGCTTCCCACAGGAAGACCCGGAGGGCATGGCGCGCGAAGGCCTCCGCGGCCTGCGGGAACGGCAGGGGATCCGCCACTTCCGGCACGTGGGCTCGACGACACTGCTTGCTGGCCTCCACGGCGATGCGCCGCCACCGATCCACCCGTCCGCCGGCCTTCACGGAGCGCTCCATCACCACCGGCACGAACCGCGCGATCCCCAGCTCGGTCCCCATCCGCACCACGGCGTCCATCTTATCCGCCTTGGGCATTCCCTGGTAAAGGGTGAGCCGGTAGGGGAGCGTCAGACCCTCCCGGGGCCGCAGCATGCGGGCCACCACCGTGGGAGCGGTCCGCAGGAGCTCCGCCTCCCACTCCCCGCCCCGGCCGTCGAAGGCCACGAACCGATCTCCCACCCGCATCCGGAGGACCCGAAGGGCATGGCGGGCCTCCCGGGCGTCCAGGCGCAGGAGCTGGGGATCCCACGGGTCCGGGGTCACCAGCAACCGGTGCATCCCGGATGCGCGAACACCAGAGCGCGCCATTCCGCCTGGGCCAGCAGCTGAGCCATCTGGAGGCCGAAGCGCGCGGCGCCTTCCAGGAGTCCCGGCACGTCCTCCTCCACAAACCCGGAGGCGATGAAGACGCCGTTCCGCGTGAGGCGCGATGGGATCTCGGGGAGGACCGCGGCCACGGCGCCCGCAGAGATGTTCATCACCAGGACATCCGCGTGCTCTTCGATCCCCGCGAGGAGATCCCCGCACCGCACCTCCACCTCCACGCGGTTGTGCTGGACGTTCTCCGCGGCCACCGCGCACGCCAAGGGGTCGCGATCCACCGCCACCACGCGGCGGGCCCCCAGTTTCGCCGCGGCCACGGCCAGGATGCCGCTTCCCGTGCCCAGATCCAGCACCGTCTCCCCACCCCGCACGTGGGCCTCCAGGGCGTGCAGGCAGAGCCGGGTGGAGGGATGGAGTCCGGTCCCGAAGGCCATCCCCGGGTTCAGCACGAGCTCGATCTCTCCCTCCCCCGCGGCCGCTTCCTGCCAGGGCGGCCGGATGAGGAACCGGCCCACCCGGAAAGGGCGGAAGTGCTCCTTCCACGCCTCCGCCCAGTCCCTCCCCTCCACCTCCCGCACCGTGAGCGTCGCGGGCCCCGGGTCGAGCCCGAAATCCCGCAACCTCACCACGTGCTGACGGAGGGCCTCGAGGTGTACGGCCGCGGAGGGGCCGTCCGGCAGATAGGTGCGCAGCAGCACCCCCTGCTCCGTCTCCTCCTCCACATAGCCCGCGCGAAGATCCAGCAAACGGGCCCCTACCGCGTCCGCGGCCTCCCGGGAGGTGAGCACCGAGATCTCCAGCCACCTCATCGCAGGAGGTCCCGCACCCGCTTGCCCAAAGAAGGCGGCTTTTTCAGCCGTTCCCCCCGCAGCCGGGCGAACTCCAGGAGCAGCTGACGCTCCTTGGGGCTCAGGGACTTGGGGATCCGAACCTCCCACCGCACGTGCAGGTCCCCCCTCCGGCCCTCCAGGGAGGGAAGTCCGTGCCCCTTCAGCGTGAGCACCTCCCCCGGCTGCGTTCCGGGGGGGACCGTCACGGGCTTGGGGCCATCGAGGGTGGGAACTTCCACCTCATCGCCCAGGGCTGCCTGGGTCATGGAAAGAGGGACCGTGCAGTACAGATCGAGGCCCCGCCGCTCGAAGACCGGGTGCGGTTGCAGGTGCACGACCACGTAGAGGTCTCCCCGGGGACCCCCGTACCGGCCCGCCTCCCCCTCTCCCGGGAGCCGAAGCCGCGCGCCCTCCTGCACCCCCGCGGGGACGCTCACCACGAGCTGCCGCCTGGCTTCCACCCGCCCGGTTCCCCCACACCGCGTGCACGGATTGCGTAGGACCCGGCCGTGACCCGCACACCGGCGGCAGGTGGAGATCTGCGTGAAGGTCCCGAGGAGGGTCCGTTGGGTGAACCGGGTCTGCCCGCTGCCGCCGCAGGTGGGGCACGTTACCCATCCCCCACCCCGCTCCGCACCGGTTCCGAAGCAGCCCGGACAGGTCTCCCGGCGTGTCAGTTCAACGGTGCGCTCGGTCCCGTGGGCCGCCTCCTCCAGGGTGATCTCCAGGTCGTACCGCAGGTCTGCCCCCCGCTCGGGACCCGGCTCCTCCTCCGCCCCCACCCGCATCCCGCCGAAGAAGGCCTCGAACAGGTCCTCGAACGGAGACCCGAAGTCCAAGGGCACCCGCTCGAGTCCACCGCGGCGCATGCGATCGTACTCCGCCCGCTTCTGCGGGTCACCCAGGACCTGGTAAGCCTCGTTGATCTCCTTGAATTTCTCCTCCGCTTGGGGGTCCTTGCTCACATCCGGATGGTACTCCCGGGCCAGGCGGCGGTACGCCCGGTGGATCTCCTCCTGGGTGGCGTCCGGGGAAACGTTGAGGATCTCGTAGTAGTCCCGCGGCATGGCAGGAGGAGGTCAGTGGGCGCCCGCGGCGCGGCTGAGGACGGTGCTCAGGAGACGGGCGAGGGCCCGCACCAGGGCGATCACCCGACCGTAGGGCATCCGCATGGGTCCCACCACGCCGATCACGCCCGCGGGCCGGTTGCCGACCCGGTAGGTGGCCGATACCACGCTGCACCTCCACATCTGCGCCACGGGGTTCTCCGGGCCGATGGTCACCCGCACCTCTCCCTCCAGCGGTCGGAGGAGACGCCAGACCACCTCCTCCCGGTCGAGGGCGGAGAGGACGGGCTGCGCCGCCCGCACGTCGCGGAACTCCGGCTGCTTGAGGATGTTGGAGTGGCCCTCCACGAACACCCGACCGGGCCCCCGCGCGGTCAGGTACGCCTGCAGGGCTTCCTCGAGCCGCCGCAGGAGGAGCCCGAGCTCCGGCCTGTCCACCCGGATGCGGGCGAGGGTACCTTCCCGAACCTCTCCCAGGGTCTTCCCCCGCAGGCCCTCGCTCAGCCATCGGCTCAGCCGCTCCAGATCCCCGGGAGGGACCGGAGCCGGAAGTCGGAGGAGGGTTCCCTCGATGCTGCCCGCGTCCGTCACCACCACCACCGCCACCCGGTCCTCCGCGAAGGGCACGAATTGCACGTGCAGGAACCGCCGCTGCTCCGCCGCGGCCACCGCCCCCACGGAGGGATACTCCAGCAGGTGCGCCAGCTCGTGCGCGGCGTGCTCCACCGCCCGCTCCGCCTCGTCCGCCACGCTCGAGAGGGTGCGCAGGATGCGGCGCCGCTCCTCCACGGGGATCCGTTCCTCCTGCACCATGGTGTCCACGTACAGCCGGTACGCCCGCTCCGTGGGCACCCGACCCGCGGAGGGATGCGGCTGGTGGAGGTAGCCCATCTCCGTGAGGGCCGCCATCTCGTTGCGGATGGTGGCCGCGCTCACATCCAGCCCGTACCGGCCCACGAGGGCTGCGGATCCCACCGGCTCGGCGGTGAGGATGTGCTCGTGCACCACCGCCTGCAGGATGCGTCGCTTCCGAGGATCCAGCACCTCCACAGCCATGGGGCGCGAACCGTGCCGTCCACCTCCGGCCCGTGCTCCGGGCTCCGCCCATGTCCACCGTATCATCGGGACTCCCGCGCGGTCAATTTGACCGCCTGAGGAGACCCCGCATCCGGGTCCACTACGCCGCGGGCACGGCCCTCCGCCGCATCAGCCCCAGCACCCACCGGGCTTCCTCCGCGCGGAGGAGGAGACCGCTTCCGAGGTACACCCCACCCGCGGTCGCCAGGGTCGCCGCGAGCCGGATGACTTCCCCCCCCGGGCCCGGACCCAGGGCTCCCCTCAGAGCCCCCATGACCCCCCAAGCGACCAGCCCCACGGCCGATGCGCCCACCGCGGACCGCAGGGCGGTCCGCCACACCCGGTCCGGCTCCAGCGTCCCCAGCCGGCGCCGCAACAGACTCCACAGCACCCCCGCGTTGAGGGTACTCACCACGGAGGTGGCCAGGGCGATGCCCACGTGCCCCCATGCCTGCATCAGCAGCCAGTCCAGCAGGGCGTTTAGGGGAATCATGCAGGCCCCCACCCGGAGCGGGGTCTTCATGTCGTGTAGGGCATAGTAGGCTCGGGTGAGCACCACGTAGCAGGAGATGGACGCGAGCCCCGCGCCGTAGGCGGCCACGGCTCCGGACACCGCCGCGGTGGCCTCCGGCGTGAAGGCGAACCGTTCGAAGAGGACCCGCACCAGCACCCCCGGTACCGCGAGGTAGAGGGCCAAAACGGGCGCCGCACACCACAGGGCGGCCCGAAGCCCCACGGAGACCGTCCGCCCGAAGGCCGCGAATTCCCCTGCCTCCGCCTGCCGGGAGAGGGTGGGGAAGAGGGCGGTGGCAATGGAGATGGCGAAGAACCCCACGGGTGCCTGCACCACCTCGTAGGCGTAGTCCAGGGCGGCCACCGCGTTCACCGTCCCGTTGGGACGGAGGAAGGAGGCGAAGATCCGGTCCACGTACGCGTTGAGCTCCACCACGGCGAGCCCCAGCATGGCAGGGAGCGCAAGCCGCGCCACCTCCTGCACCGCGGGATGTCGCAGACGGAGGCTGGCCCGGAACCGAAAGCCTGCCCGGCGGGCCGCGGGGATCTGCACGAGGAACTGGGCCGCGGTCCCCAGGACCCACGCCACCGCGAGCCCGTGGATGCCCAGGACGGGGCCGAACCCCAGGGCGGCGCCGATGACGGTGAGGTTGAAGAGGAGGGGCGCGAAGGCGGGGACGGTGAAATGCTCGTGTGCCTGGAGGTAGCCGGTGAGGTAGAGGGCCAGGGCCAGGAACACCATGGCCACGAAGAGGATGCGGGTGAGGGACACCGCGAGCGCCGTGAGGTGCGCGTCGAACCCGGGAGCGGCCAAGGGGAGGATCCACGGCGCCAGGATCTGTCCCAGCAGCACCATGCCCCCGCCCAGGACCAGCACGAGCCCCGTGAGATGGGAGATCACCTCCGCTCGCTCCCGGGGATCTCCCCGCAGGCGCACGCGGGTCAGGACGGGGATGAACACGATGCTGAGGGTGCCGCCCAACAGCAGGCGCTGCACCAGGAAGGGGACGGAGTAGGCCACCACGTAGGCGCCCTTCGCATCGCCGGCGCCGAACAGGGCCGCGACCACCATCTCCCGGACGATCCCGAGCAGGCGGCTGGCGACCGCCGCCACCCCCATGAGGGCTGCCGCCCGCGCGAAGGAGCGGGGATGCGTGTCCGTCATCCCGACTATGGTACAATGCGCCAGGACAAGGAGAGGTGGAGGTCCTGGGATGGCCAAGCGGACACCTTCGGCCCTGAAGCGGCAGCGTCAGACCCTGAAGCGCACCCTGCGGAACCGGGCCTGGAAATCTCGGATGAAGACCCTCATCAAGAAGGCACGGGAGCTGGGGACTCCCGAGGCGCTGCAGCAGGCGATCCGGGTCATCGACAAGGCCGCGGCGAAGGGGATCATCCACCGGAACACCGCGGCCCGACGGAAGTCCCGGCTCATGCGGGCGGTCCAGAAGGCACTTCGGGCCGCGGCGGCCTCATGAAGCCGCAAGGCCGCGCATGTGGCGCGTCAACCGCACCACCAGCCGCTCCAGCACCACCCGGGGCGGAAGGCCCGTGCTCTTCACCTCCCGGTCCGCCTCCACCAGTTCCCGGTAAGCCGCCCTCAGGTCGAACCCCCGCATCCGGCGGAGCTGGTCCAGGTACCGCCGGTACAGCCAGGCGCGGTTGCCCAGGGCCACCCGCACCTGCTCCGGCCGGGCATCGGATCCCAGCGCCTCCGTGGCGAGCAGGGCCCGAAAGTGCCCCGCGAGGAGCGCCACGAGGGCGAGGGGGTTCTCCCGCGCCACCAGCGCCTGCAGGGACCGGAGGGCACGGGAAGCGTCTCCCAGGGCCACCGCGTCCACCAGTTCAAAGACGGAGACCTCCCCTCCCCCCACGGCCAGCTCCCGTACGTCTTCCACCCCGATCTCCGTACGATCCCCCACGTACGCGCTCAACTTCTCCAGTTCCATGATCAGGGTCCGGAGGCCCGTCCCCGCCACGGCCACCAGGGCGTGGGCTGCCTCCCGGGAGAGGCGTTTTCCGAGATGGCGCGCCCGGCGCTGGAGCAGGGGCACCAGGGCGTCTCGCTCCAGCCGATCGAAGACTCGCACCTCCGCCACCTTCTGGAGCACCGCGGTGAGGCGACGCCGACGATCCAGGGCGCGCGCGGTAAGCACGAGCACGCAGGGCGGCGCCCCCGACTCCAGGTAGGCGGCCAGGCGTTCCTGGGCGGCCGCGGAGAGACGATCCACGTTTCGCACCACCACCACGCGGCAGCCTCCGAAGAAGGGAAGGGTGTCTGCCCGGGCGAGGATCTCCTCGACGGGGGTCTCCTGCGCGTCCAGCCGGTCCAGGTTGAGGGCCCGGGCTTCCGGCGGGAGGGAGCCGCGGACGATCTCCTCCACCGCCTCCTCCACCAGCCAATCCTCCTCCCCCAGCAGGACCGTCACCCGGTGCGCCGCGGATCCGCTCATGCGCCCTCCTCAGGCCGCCCCGGGATCCGTCGCCCCGCCCTCCGGTCCCGGGCGGTCCGCAGCCGCACCGCGATCTCGATGTCGCTCCCCTCCACGCTTCCCGGAGGCAGAACCGTCCGTGGGAGGAAGGCGGCGTTTCCGTCCTCCAAAAAGACCACCGCCACCTCTTCCTCGATGCGATCCACCACCCCGCGCCGCCTCACCTCGACCTCGTGGTTTCCACCCATAGGCGCCTCCCGTCGGTGATCACCGTCACCGCTCCGTCCTCGTCGGTCCGGTACACCCGGACCCCGAGTCCCGCGTAACGCCGCAGGACCTGCGGGTGCGGATGTCCGAAGGGGTTACGGGCTCCCACGGAGAGCACCGCGAAGCGGGGAGCGACTTCCCGCAGGAACTCCTCCGTGCTGCTGGTCCGGCTGCCCTGGTGCGGGACCTTGAGCACGTCCGCCCGCAGGTCCTCGCCGGAGCGCACGAGCGCCGCCTCCGCGTTCCCCTCCACGTCCCCCGGGAGCAGCACGCTCCGCTCCCCGTACCGCAACCGGATCACCACGGAGTTCTCGTTGGCCGGCGAGCGGCCTCCGATGAACCGGTCCTCCGGCCACAGCACCCGCACCACCACATCCTCCGAGATCCGCACCGTCATGCCCCGCCGGGCCCGGCGGTACGAAATGCCACGCTTTCGGACCGCGCGCAGGAACGCCTGGTAGGGCGGGGCCGGGTGCGGGTAGCCCGCGTCCACCACCGCCGATACGGCGAAGTTCTCCAACAGCGGGAGGAGTCCTGCCACGTGATCCGCGTGGGGATGGCTGAGGACCACCACCTCCACCCGCCGCACTCCTTCCCGCTCCAGGAACCGCACGAGGGGTCGCCCGTCAGGGCCCCCGTCCACCACCAGGGTCCTTCCCCATGGATCGCGCACCACGATGCTGTCCCCGCTCCCCACGTCCAGGAACACCACGCGCAGCCGGGGATCGGGTCGGAGATCCTGGAAGGCCTGCAGGGCCATGCAGCCCGCCAGCCCCACCGCACAGCCCGCCGCCACGGTCTCCATACGCGGGAGAGTCCGAAAGGCCCGGGCCGCGATGAGGAGGGCGAGCCCAAGGGCTACAGCCCATCCGGATGACGCGGGGAAGGCGATGGTGGCTCCGGGGAGCTGCGACGCCGCACGCGCCACGGAGACCACGAACGCCACGAGGGGCTCCATAAACGCCGCCGTAAGCCACCCCATGGGAGGCCAAACCGCGCCCAGGATGCCCGCCGCCAGCCCCGCGGGCACCAGCACGCCGACCGCGGGCAGGGCCACGAGGTTCGTCACGGGTGCGAGGAGGGGGATTCTCCCGAAGTGCCAGAGCAACAGGGGCAGCACCGCGAGCTGGGCGCCCACGGTGGCCCCCACCAGATTCCGCAGGGGGCGGGGAAGCGGGATCAACCGCTGCGCGAGGGGCGGTGCCAGGATCACCAGGCCCCAAGTGGCCGCCACGGAGAGCTGGAACCCCACATCCAGGATCAGGGCGGGGTTCGCGGCCAAAAGCACCAGGACCGCCCACCCCAGCCCCGTGAGGGCGTCCGGATCCCGCCGCAGCAGCTGTGCGGCCACCGCCACCGCGCTCATCCCCGCGGCCCGGGCCATGGAAGGCTCCCACCCCGCCACGAGGGCGAACCCCAGCACACCCGCGAGGACGGCCGAGGCCCGAAACCACCGCGGCGTTCTTCGCAGCAGGAAGTGCAGCACCCCGCCCACGACGGCCAGCTGGGCTCCGGACGCCACGAGCACGTGGGAGAGGCCCGCTTCCCGGAAGGCCCGGAGGAGCCCCTCGTCCTCCACCTCCGTCCCCAGGACGAGGCTGGAGAGCACGGACCCGTAGGGTTCCGGCAGCGCCTGGCGGTAAATCTCCCGCAGCCTCGTCCGGGTCAAAGAAGCCCAGCGCAGCAGCCGGAACCCCGCCCCGGGCCTGAGAACCTCTACCCGATCCGCGGCCAGCCGCGCCCGCACCCGGAGCCGGGCGGCCCAGGCTTCCGGCTCCGGTTCCCCCGGGTTCCGTGGACCCCGGAGAGAATCCACCTCCCCCACCACCCGAACCCGATCCCCCACCTCCAGGGCGGGCAGCGATCGCGCACGCACCAGCAACCGGCCGCCCCGCACCTGCGGGTGACCCTTCGCGGCCTCCACCGCCAGTACGAACCGTCCCGGTCCCGGCCGCGCAGCCACAAGCCCCACAAGCCCCACGCGCCGTCCCACCAAGGATGCCGCGTCCCAAGGTCCCGGAGGCGCTCTTTGGAGGAGCGCGAGCCCCGCTCCGGCGCATCCCACCAGGAGCAGGACGGCGAGGGATCGGAGAAGGGGGCGGGAGAGGAAGAAGGGGATCCCCCCGAGGGCTACCCCCAGACCCGCCACGAGCACGCCCTCGAGCGGGGGCCCGAGCACGAACGCGGCCCCGATCCCCACGGCGAAGGCGAGGCTCACCCACACCAGCGGACGCCGCACGGTCCCCTCCACCCGAGGGATCTCCGTGGAATCAACGTGGGTCAGGGGATTTCCGGGTTACCGGCGGGCGGCGATCTCCTGCAGGGCGCGGGCGGTGAAGTCCTCCACGGACAGGGGGCCGAGATCCCCCGCGGACCGGTGACGCACGGCCACGGTGCCGGTCGCGGCCTCCCGATCCCCCACCACCAGCATGTAGGGCACCTTCTCCACCTGGGCGTCCCGGACCTTCTTCGTGACCTTCTCGTTGCGGCCGTCCACCTCCACCCGCAGCCCGCTCTTCCGGAGCCGGGCGGCCACCTCCTGGGCAAAGGGGAGGTGACGGTCCGCGATGGGCAGGACCCGGACCTGCTCCGGCGCGAGCCACAGGGGGAAGGCCCCCGCGTAGTGCTCGATGAGGATGCCCAGAAACCGCTCCAGGCTTCCCAGGATGGCCCGGTGGATCATCACGGGCCGGTGCGGTCGGTTGTCCTCCCCCGTGTACTCCAGCCCGAACCGTTCGGGAAGGGTGAAGTCCAGCTGGATGGTGGTGAGCTGCCACTTCCGGCCCAGGGCATCGAAGAAATACACGTCGATCTTGGGGCCGTAGAAGTTCGCCTCCCCCGGGGCCCGGGTGTAGGCCACGTTCCGGCGGATCAGGGCCTGTTCCAGGGCCGCCTCCGCGTGGTCCCACACCTCCGGGCGACCCGCGTATTTCTCCGGGGTTCGTGGATCCCGCACGGACAGCATCACCTCGTACCGCTCGAAGCCGAAGGCCTCGTGAACGGAGAAGGCGAGATCCAAAAGATCCGCGATCTCGGACTCGATCTGGTCAGGTCGGCAGAAGATGTGGGCGTCGT
Organism: Armatimonadota bacterium; assembly: GCA_031460175.1. Classification (NCBI taxonomy): domain Bacteria; kingdom Bacillati; phylum Candidatus Sysuimicrobiota; class Candidatus Sysuimicrobiia; order Candidatus Sysuimicrobiales; family Candidatus Sysuimicrobiaceae; genus Candidatus Sysuimicrobium; species Candidatus Sysuimicrobium tengchongense. The sequence goes on from JAVKGW010000004.1 coordinate 197,467, forward strand.
CCTGGGTGATCATGCGCACCCGCAGTAGCCCGTGGAGCACCCCGGACCGCTCGTACCGGTACACGGTGCCGAACTCCGCGAGCCGGAGGGGAAGATCGCGGTAGCTCCGGGTCTTCGACCGATAGATCATGATGTGGAAGGGGCAGTTCATGGGCTTGACGAGATACCTCTGGCCCTCCACCTCGATCCCGCTGAACATGTTCTCCCGGTACCAGCTGAGGTGTCCGCTCTGCTCCCACAGGGCCTCCCGGGCCACGTGCGGCGTGTAGACCCAACGGTAGCCCCTTGCGTCCAGCTGCGCGCGCAGGAACTCCTCGATGGTTCGGCGGATCACCGCCCCCCGTGGGTGCCACAGCACGAGCCCGGGCCCCACCTCCTCCTCGATGCTGAAGAGCTCCAGCTCTCTCCCCAGCCGCCGGTGGTCCCGCCGGCGGGCCTCCTCCAGCCGGTCCAGGAACGCCCGCAACTGCTCCTCCGCGGGGAAGGTGATCCCGTAGATGCGCACCAGCTGCTCCCGGCGCTCGTCTCCTCGCCAGTAGGCTCCGCTCGTGCCCAGCACCTTGATGGCCCGGATGAGGCCTGTGCGGGGGAGATGCGGCCCCCGGCACATGTCCAGGAATCCATCCTGCCGGTAGAAGGAGATCCGTTCGTCCGGAATCTCCTGCAGGAGCTCCAGCTTGTACTTCTCCCCGAGCTCCTGATACAGGCGGATGGCCTCCTCCCGGGGGAGTTCGACGCGCTCGATCCGCTGGTCCCGGGCCGCGAGCTCCCGCATCTTGGCCTCGATGCGTTCCAGGTCCTCCGGGGTGAGGGACCGTCCCACATCCACGTCGTAGTAGAACCCATCCTCGATGGGCGGCCCGATGGCGAGCTTCGCTCCCGGGAACAGCTCCTTCACCGCCTGTGCGAGGAGGTGCGCGGAGGAGTGCCAGTAGATCTGGCGGCCCTCCGGGTCCTCGAACCGCAGGAACCGCACCTCCGCGTCGCGCACGAGCGGGCTGTTGAGATCCCGCGGTTGCCCGTCCACCATGGCCGCCAGGATCCCCTCCTCTCCCCGGAAGCGCGCGAGCGCCTCGAGCGTGGTGCCGCGTGCCACCCGGAGCTCCGTCCCGTCCGGAAACCGCACCCGGATGCTCTCTCCCTCCATCCCGCGCCTCCCTCGCCCAGACGCCACCATACCCACCTGTCCCCTTCCTGTCAAAGGGAAAGCGGAACCGCAGGAAGAGGGACGGGTTGCGGCGAAGGAGACTTCTCCACACATCCCCTGGAGGGAAGGAGGCGGACCATGCAAGACGTGCTGGGGGTCACGGGCGCCAGCGGACGTCTGGGCCGGCGGGTGGTGGAGCTGCTGCTGGAGAGGGTGCCCGCGGGCCGCATCCGGGCCCTCACCCGGCACCCGGAAAGGCTGCAGGACCTGGCTCACCGCGGGGTGACCGTGCTCCCGGGCGATTTCAACCAGCCGGAGGCCCTGGCCCGGGCCCTGGAGGGCGTAGAGCGCCTGCTGATCATCAGCACGGACGACCTCCGGCCGGGCGCGCGCATCGCCCAGCACCGGAACGCGGTGCAGGCCGCGCGCCGGGCCGGGGTTCGGCACGTGGCATACACCTCCGCCCTCCACGCGGACCACAACCCGGTGTCCTTCATGCGGGATCACGCGGAGACAGAGGTGGCGATCCGGGAGAGCGGGCTACCGTTCACGTTCCTGCGCAACAACCTGTACGCGGAGAGCCTCCTCACCGTGGCTTCCCAGGCCGTGCAGACGGGCGTGCTCCGGTTGCCGGCCGGCGAGGGTCGGGTGAGCTTCGTGGCCCGGGAGGACTGCGCCCGGATCGCCGCGGCCGTACTGACACGGCCGGGACAGGAGGGAAGGATCTACGAGGTCACGGGACCGGATCGCTGTTCATACGGGGACGTGGCGGCGGTGCTGTCCGAGCTCAGCGGTCGCCCCGTTCGCTACGAGCCCGTCTCCCTGGAGGAGTACACCCGGAGCATGGAGGCGGCGGGGCTTGCGCCCGCCGCGGTGGAGGCCTTCGCCTCCCTGTACCGGGCCATCGCCCAGGGCTTCTTCGACCGCGTCTCGCCCGCGGTGGAGGAGGTCACCGGCCGCCCTCCCCTCTCCCTGCGGGAGGCGCTCTTCCCGTACCGGGCCCAGCTTCGCTCCGCGGGCCCTTGACCGGCGGTGGGGACGCCGCGAGCCCGCGGGGCGTTCGCGGGCAGGGCACGGAGGTTGATTTGGCCGGACAGGTTCCATATCATGGTTCCTGCTTCCGGGGCTTCACGGCCCGTAGAGCCCAAAAAGGGAGAGAGAGGAGGCGAGGGGGATGGCCACACGGCAGGCACCACGGAACCTGCAGGAGATCGTGGAGAGCGTACCCAACATCACGGACTACTTATACAACAACCAGACGGGGAAACGCGTCTACCCCGTGGTTCCTCCGGAGTTCACCACCTGGCAGGACGAACAGCGCGCTTGGCGGGAGACGGTCTGCCTGTACGACCTCTCCTACCACATGTCGGATCTCTACGTCTCTGGACCCGATGCGTTCAAGCTCCTCAACCATCTGGGGATCAACAGCTTCAAGAACTTCGAGCCGGGACAGGCCAAACAGTACATCGCGTGCACCGACCGCGGCTACCTCATCGGCGACGTCATCCTGTTCTATCTGGACCGGGAGAAGTTCCAGCTGGTGGGACGCCCCTCCGTGCACAACTGGGTGCAGTTCCACGCGGAAACCGGCGGGTACAACGTGACCCTGGAGCGGGACGAGTGGTCCGTCATCGACCCCAACCGTCCCCGGAAGGTCTACCGCTTCCAGCTCCAGGGGCCCAACGCCCCGGCCTTGCTGGAGAAGCTCACGGGCCAGCCCCTCCCGCCCATCAAGTTCTTCCACATGACCTGGCTCACCATCGCGGGGCACAAGGTCCGCTTCCTGCACCACGGGATGGCGGGGGTCGCCGGCGGGGAGCTGGTGGGCCCCTTCGAGGAGGGACCGGAGGTGAAGGCGGCCATCGTGGAGGCGGGAAAGGAGTTCGGTCTACGCCAGGTGGGCTCCCGGGCGTACCCGTCGAACGCCCTGGAGTCCGGTTGGATTCCGAATCCCCTGCCTGCCGTCTACACGGGGGAGTCCCTCCGGGCGTACCGGGAGTGGCTTCCCGTGAACAGCTACGAGGCCGCGGGATCCCTGGGCGGCAGCTTCTACTCCCCGAACATCGAGGACTATTACCTCACGCCCTGGGACCTGGGCTACGGCCACATCGTGAAGTTCGATCACGACTTCATCGGACGGGAAGCCTTGGAGGAAAAGGCCAAGGAGCCGCACCGCAAGAAGGTGACCCTGGTGTGGAACCCGGAGGACGTGACCCGCGCCTTCGAGACCCAATTCACCAAGCCTCTCGGTCAGCGGGCCAAGTCCATCGACCTCCCCGTGGCCCAGTACGCCACGTGGTTCTACGACAAGGTCCTGAACCGCCGGGGAGACGTGGTCGGGTTCGCCATGTGGCCCGGCTACACCTCGAACGAGACCGCCATGGTCTCCTTGGCCACCGTGGACGAGGCCTACAGCCAGCCCGGCACGGAGCTCATCCTGGTGTGGGGGGAGCCCAACGGCGGTTCCCGGAAGCCCAGCGTGGAGCCCCACGTGCAGATGGAGATCCGGGTCACCGTGGCGCCCGCTCCCTTCGCGGAATCCGCCCGCCAGTACCGGGCGGCGGTGGCGCGCCGGTAGGACGCGGCGCAAACCACGGGAGGGCCTCCGGGATCCCGGAGGCCCTCCCCTTTCCCGTGCGCATCCGTGGACTCCCTCTCCCTCCCCCTCCCGCAGCCCCTCCTGCCGGGTCGGTTCCTGCGGCGAGTGAACCGCTTCGCCGCGGAGGTGGAGGTGGAGGGGGACATCCGCCGTGTGCACCTTCCCAACTCCGGCCGCATGGAGGAGCTCCTGGTACCGGGCGCGGCGGTCCGCGTGCACCCCACAGGCTCCAGCAGAACCTGGGGGACACTGCTGCTGGTGCGCCACCGCCGCCGGTGGGTGGGGCTCGACAGCCATCTCCCCAACCGCCTGTGGGAGGAGGCGTGCCGCGCGGGGGGCCTCCCCCCTGTGGTGGGCGTGCGGACCTGGGAGCGGGAGGTGCGGCTGCAGGGGGAACGGGTGGACTTCCGGGTTCGCGCCGCGGACGGCATCTGGCTCGTGGAGACCAAGTCCTGCAACCGGGTGCTCCGCGGGGTGGCCCTCTTCCCGGACGCCCCCACCGCCCGAGGCGCCCGCCACATGAGGCTTCTAGAGCGCCTCGCGCGCCAGGGCACACGGGCCGCGGTGGTGTGGTTCGTGCAGCGGGACGATGCGATCCGCCTGCGGCTGGACCGCACCGCGGACCCCGATCTGGCCGAGGCGGGCGCGCGGGCGGCGCGGGCCGGGGTGGTCCTATGCGCCTACCGCTGCCACGTGGATCCCCGGACCGTTCGGGTGCGAGACCCCATTCCCGTGGAAGTGTTCGTTTAGCCGGGGGGGTTCGAGCGTCCTCCAGGCGTGCATACCTCCTCCAGGGCGGCCCGGAGGTGCGGGGGAAGGCTCTGTGCCCGACCCTGACGGTCGCAGCAGACGTGCCGGGTGAACCCCTCCGCCAGCAGGCGGCCGTCCCGCTCCACCCAGTACCGGAAAGTGGCTCCGCGGCTGGTGACCCGCTCCACGGCGCAGCTCACCTCCACCACCTGCCCGAACTCCGCCGCGGCCCGGTACGTGATCCCCAGCTCCACCACGGGGAGCCGCACCCCGGACCGTTCCAGCTCGTGATAGGGCATCCTCAGCCGCTTCAGGAACTCCACCCGGGCCGCCTCCATCCAAACCACGTACACCGCGTGGTGCACCACCCCCATCTGGTCTGTCTCCGCGTACCGCACCTCCAGGGGAAGGGTCGCCCGCACGGTCCTCCTCGCCGCGTTGGACTCTTCCGTCCATTGTACCGGAGGGGCTCGGCCGGCCTTGCGAGGCCCGGATACAATGGTTCCGTGGCGGGAGGACCCCTGCACATCACGCTCCTGTACTGGGAGGGTTGTCCCTCCCACGAGGAGGCCCTGGCCCGTCTGCGGCGGGTCCTCGAGGAGGAGGCCGTCCAGGCGGAGGTGGAGGTGGTGCGGGTGGAGACGGAGGAGGAGGCCCGCAGGTGGCGGTTCGTGGGCTCCCCCACCATCCTGGTGGAGGGGGAGGACATCCAGCCCTTGCCCGACGAGCCCTACCGGCTCACCTGCCGGGTCTACCGTTGGGAGGACGGCCGCCTCTCCCCCCTTCCGAGTCCCGAGACCATCCGCCGCGCGATCCGGCGGGCCCTGCAACACGCTTCCAGGAGGTGAATCCATGGCGAACCTGCGCATCGGTGACCGCATCCTCCCCTTCCGGCTCCCTGGAACCGACGGACGGGAGCACTCCGTGGAGGACTACGCGGATCGGCCCGTGCTCGTGGTGATCTTCAGCTGCAACCACTGCCCCTACGTACGGGCATGGGAGGACCGGATGATCGCCCTCCAGCGGGCGTACGCGGACCGCGGGGTACAGTTCCTCCTCATCAGCAGCAACGACCCCGAGCAGTACCCGGAAGACAGCTTCGAGCGCATGAGGGAGCGGGCCCTCCACAAGGGCTACCCCTTCCCCTACCTGTACGACGGGACCCAGGAGGTGGCCCGGGCCTACGGGGCGGAGCGCACCCCGGAGGTGTTCGTGTTCGACCGGGACCGGGTGCTGCGCTACCACGGGGCCATCGACGACAACTACGAGGACCCAAACGCGGTGCGGCACCACTACCTGCGGGACGCCCTGGAAGCGGTGCTGGCCGGTCAAGACGTACCCGTGCCGGAGACCCGCCCCGTGGGCTGCACCATCAAGTGGCGGCGGGAGCCCGCCCGGGCGTAGTCATCCGCACAGCGGGGGAGGAACCTCCTCGGGAGGCCACCACCGCCCGGGAATGCCCTCCCCACACTCCGGGCACCTCCCGTTCCGGAGGCGGTAGCCGCGTACCTGGAAACCCCACCGCTCGATGAGGAGGGCCCGGCAGCGGGGGCAGTAGGTGTTCTCGTAGGGGCCCACCCGTCCGGGCAGGTTCCCCGCGTACACGAACCGCAAGCCCTCCTCATATCCGATCTCCACGGCCCGGAGAAGCTGCCGGGCGGACGTGGGGCCTCGGTCTGTCAGGAGGTAGTCCGGGTGGAAGGCGGTCACGTGCCAAGGGATGTCGGGGCTCACGCCGCGAATATACCGGGCCGCGTCCCGCAGCTCCGCCTCGTCGTCGTTAAAGCCCGGCACCACCAGGGTCACCACCTCTACCCAGAACCCCCGCTCCCACGTCCACCGGATGGTGTCCAGCACCGTCTGGAGCCTGCCTCCCAGCACCCGGTAGTTCCTCTCCCGCATGCTCTTGAGGTCGATCTTGTACAGGTCCACGTAAGGGCGGAGGTAGTCCAGGACCTCGGGGGTGGCGTTTCCGTTGGAGACGTAGCTTCCCACCAGTCCGTGCGTCTTCCCTTCCCGGAACAGCGCGACCGCCCACTCGCTGGTGATGAGGGGCTCGTTGTAGGTGCTGGTCATTACCTTACAGCGGGCGCGCAGAGCGAGCCCCACGAACTCCTGCGGCGTGATGGGAGTGAAGTCCGCGAGCCGCGTGGCCACCGCGTCCCGCATCACCTGGCTCAGCTGCCAGTTCTGGCAGTAACTGCATTGCAGGTCACAGCCCAACATCCCGAAGCTGAGGGCCCGGGCTCCCGGATAGGCATGGAAGAAGGGCTTCTTCTCGATGGGATCCACATGCAACGCGCCCACATACCCCCAGGGCACGTAGAGCCGGCCACCCCGGTTGAACCGCACCCGGCAGATGCCGGGCAATCCCTCGAAGATCACGCAGCGGTGGCCGCAGGCAAAGCACTCCACCTTGCCGTCCTCCAGCGGCCGCCACAGCTCCCCTTCCCGGGTGAACTCCTCCAGCACCCGGGCGATGGGCATCCCGCGGGCCTCCCGGACCCCGAGCCGCCGGTGTGCCTCCGCGGCCATGCGCAACCCTCCCCCCTCACTCTAGCGCACTTCCCATCACTCGGGCGGTGAATCTGTTGCCCCGCAGTGCCGAGACAGGGCCCAGGTCGCGCCCTCCCACCAAGTCGGGCGGCGACCGCATACAATAGAGCGGGAGCGCCCACGCGCTCCACAACCGGCCCGAGGTGATCGCCGTGAGCCACCTGGACCCATTCGGCGCCCGCGCGCGGCTTGCGGGTACGCAGGTCGACTACTACCGGCTGGCAGCGCTGGAGGGGCAGCTCGCCGTGCCGCTGGGGAAGCTCCCCATGACGGTAAAGATCCTGCTGGAGAACGTGCTGCGGTATGCGGGCACGGATCCCTTCACGGAGGAGGACGTGCGGCGGCTGGCGGGCTGGAAGCCTGGACAGGCGGGCTGGGAGGCGCCGTTTTTGCCCGCGCGGGTGCTCCTGCAGGACTTCACGGGCGTGCCCGCGGTGGTGGACCTGGCGGCCATGCGGTCCGCGATGGCGAGGCTGGGCGGAGACCCCGGCCGCATCAACCCTCTCGTGCCCGTGGACCTGGTGATCGACCACTCCGTGCAGGTGGACGCCTTCGGCAGCGCCTACGCCTTCCGGTTCAACGTGGAGAAGGAGTACGAGCGCAACCGGGAGCGCTATGCCCTGCTGCGGTGGGCCCAGAAGGCCTTCCGGAACTTCCGGGTGGTGCCGCCGGGCACGGGCATCGTGCACCAGGTCAACCTGGAGTACCTGGCCACGGTGGTGGCGACCCGGGACGAGGACCGGGGCCGGGTGGCATTTCCCGACACCCTGGTGGGCACGGACTCCCACACCACCATGGTGAACGGGCTCGGGGTGCTCGGCTGGGGGGTGGGCGGGATCGAGGCGGAGGCGGTGATGCTGGGCCAGCCCATCTACCTGCCCGCACCCGAGGTGGTGGGGTTCCGGCTGCACGGAACTCCGCCCGAAGGGGTCACGGCCACGGACCTGGTGCTCACCGTCACGCAGATCCTGCGGAAGGTGGGGGTGGTGGGCAAGTTCGTGGAGTTCTTCGGCCCGGGCCTGCACCACCTGCCGCTGCCGGACCGGGCCACCATCGCCAACATGGCGCCCGAGTACGGAGCCACCGCGGCCCTGTTCCCCATCGACGACGAGACGTTGCGGTACCTGCGCCTCACGGGCCGCGACCCCGACCACGTGGCTCTCGTGGAGCGGTACGCGAAGGAGCAGGGCCTGTTCTGGGAGGCGGACGCCGCCCCCGCCTTCAACCAGGTGGTGGAGCTGGACCTGGGCACCCTGGAGCCCAGCGTGGCGGGGCCGCGCCGGCCTCAGGACCGGGTCCCCCTGAAGGACGTGGCGCGCAGTTTCTACGCGGCCTTCGGAGACCGCATCGGCCCGCGGAATGAGAACGAGGTGGCGGTCGGTCGCCTGGAGTCGGAGGGCGGACGTCCTGCTTCCGGGAGTGGGGTGGCGGTGGCCACCAGGCCCAAGACCGTGGACGTGCGCCTGGACGGGGTGCACGCGGAGCTGCGCCACGGCTCGGTGGTGATCGCGGCCATCACCAGCTGCACCAACACCAGCAACCCGTCCGTGATGCTGGCCGCGGGCCTTCTGGCCAAGAAGGCGGTGGAGCGGGGGTTGGTGGTGAACCCCGCGGTGAAGACGAGCCTCGCCCCGGGGTCCGCAGTGGTAACGGAGTACCTCCGGCGCGCGGGGCTCATGCCCTACCTGGAGGCGCTCCGGTTCCACCTGGTGGGCTACGGCTGCACCACCTGCATCGGGAACAGCGGGCCGCTGCCGGAGCCCGTGGCACGGGCCATCCAGGAGCACGACCTGGTGGTGGCGGCGGTGCTGAGCGGCAACCGCAACTTCGAGGGCCGCATCCACCCCCTCGTGCGGGCCGCGTACCTGGCGAGCCCGCCCTTGGTGGTGGCCTTCGCCCTGGCAGGGACCGTGGACGTGGACCTCACCAAGGACCCCGTGGGCTACGACCCGAACGGGCGGCCCGTGTACCTACGGGACATCTGGCCCACCACCCGGGAGGTCCAGGAACTGGTGGACCGGTACGTGAGCCCGGAGCTGTTCCGGGAGCGCTACCGCGACGTGTTCACCGGGGACGAGACGTGGCGCACCCTGCCCGTGCCCGAGGGCGACCTGTACGCGTGGGATCCTTCATCCACGTACGTGCAGGAGCCGCCCTTCTTCCAGGATCTTCCGCCCGAGCCCGCGCCGCTCCAGGACATCCGCGGTGCCCGGGTGCTGGCGGTGCTCGGGGACTCCGTGACCACCGACCACATCTCGCCCGCGGGCAGCATCCCCCCGGACAGCCCCGCGGGCCGTTACCTCATCGAGCGGGGCGTGCCGCCCGCGGAGTTCAACAGCTACGGGGCGCGGCGGGGCAACCACGAGGTGATGGTGCGGGGCACGTTCGCCAACATCCGGCTGCGCAACGCCCTCGCGGGCGGCCGGGAGGGCGGGTGGACCACCCACTTCCCCAGCGGGGATCTCGTGACGGTCTACGAGGCCGCCGAGCGCTACCGGCGGGAAGGCGTGCCGCTGCTGGTGCTGGCGGGCAAGGAGTACGGGGCCGGCAGCTCCCGCGACTGGGCGGCGAAGGGCCCCATGCTGCTCGGCGTGCGGGCGGTGATCGCGGAGAGCTTCGAGCGGATCCACCGCAGCAACCTGGTGGGAATGGGGGTGCTCCCCCTGCAGTTCGTGGATGGCCAGAACGTGCAGAGCCTGGGGCTCACGGGGCGCGAGGTGTACGACGTGGAGGGCGTCCGCGGCCTGACCCCACAGGCCCGGGTGCGCGTGCGGGCCCGGCGGGAGGACGGCGGCGAGGTGGTCTTCGAGGCCCTGGCCCGGGTGGACACGCCCACGGAGCTGGAGTACTACCGGCACGGCGGGATCCTGCCCATGGTCCTGCGCCGGCTGTTGGCCGCTTCCTGAGAGCCCTCCAGAATGCAGGCGGGGGGGCTTGTAGCCCCCCCACCGACGACCTGCGGACGGATCAGCGACGCCCCAGCTCCTCCGCGTCCAGCCGGTATACCCGCAGGCGCGCCCGCATGTACGGGTGCACCGCGCAGATGTACTCGTACTCCCCCGGCCGGGTCATCCGGAAGGTGAACCGGTCCGCGTGCTTGAGCAGCGGCGAGGCCAGCTGCGTGGGGCCGCGCAGGGCGGTGACGTTGTGCATGCCCGTGCGCTCGCCCTCCAGGAGGTCGAAGACGTCCTCGTTCACCCACGTCACCTGGGTACCCACCGGCACCTCCAGGATCTTCGGCCAGTAGCTGTTGCCCACCATGCGGACGAACGCCGCCTCGCCCGGACGGGCGCGGACCGGCACGTCCAGGTCCGAGGAGCCCACGCCGAAGGGGTCCACCACCCGCTTGGGCTTGGTGGGAAGCGGAAGGTTCGGGCCCTCCGGCCGGACCACGCCCACCCGCGGCGCGTCCTTCTTGGCACTGAGCACCCCCACCGCGCCCTTCATGGCCTGGGTGCCGAACGCGTGGGTGACCAGGAGGAAGGACCCTTCCGCGGGCACCCGCCACTCGATCACCCAGGAGTCCGTGGGCGCGGCGATGGTGGTCTGCAGGCCGCGGCTCACGTTGCTGGGGTTGCCGCCCGCGTACGCGTACTCCCAGATGCCGCCCACCGCGTGGAAGCTTCCTACGAGGTTGGGGCCCACGTTCAGGTAGTAGAACCGCACGTAGTCGCCGGGCCGCGCCTGGATGGGCTGGTTGACGTACCGGAAATTGTAACCGTTGAACATCACGTACAGGGCCCGGCCGTCCGCGAAGTCCTTGCCGCTCGCGTACACCTCGTGCTGGATCACGTACACCCGGAGGTCCGGAGGCCGGCCGAGCTCCTCCTCGAGCCGGTACCTGGTGCGCTTGGGCTCCACCACCACCATCCCGAACATCCCGCCCATGGTGTGGGCCAGGATCCCGTGGCCGCCCGGCGCGCAGTGGTACATGTACACACCGGGAAAGTCCGCCCGGAAACGCAGGGTCCGGCTCTGGCCAGCGGGGATGTTGCCCACCACCAGGGAGGTCTGGGTGTTGGCCGCGTGGATGGACAGCCCGTGCGTGATGCTGTCGGTGTTCCGCACGGTGATCTCCACGATGTCGCCCTCCTCCACCACGAGGAGCGGCCCGGGCACGCGGCCGTTCCACGTGAAGGCCCGCCACACGACCCCTTCGTCCACCACGAGGGTTTTGCGGGTGGCCACCAGCTCGAACTTCTTCGGTTGGGCAGCCGCCCGCGGGCCCGCGAACAGCAACCCTGCCACCACGAGCCCCACCAGGCCGACCACCAGCAGCCGCCGCACCGCCACCACCCCCTCACTCCACCACCAGGGTCCCCGTCATCCCGGCCTCCTTGTGGCCGGGCACGCTGCAGTAGATGAGGTAGCGGCCCTTCGCCTTGGGGGTGAAGCTCACCTCCGCGCTCTTGCCGGGCTTGAGGGGCTGGGTCTTCGCGTTGAGCTTCTCGATCACGATGTCGTGCTCGATGACCCCTTTATTTTCCAGCAGGAGCTTCACGGGCTGCCCGGCCTTCACCTTGATCTCCTTGGGCTCGAAACTGAACTCCTTGGCCACCACCTTGATCGGCTGGGGGGCTGTCCCCCCAAGCCCGCCGATGGCAAGGACCAGCACGAGCCCCACGGCCCCTAGGACCGCCGCCTTCCGCATCCCGCATCACCTCCTCCAGAGGTTTTCGGACCGGACCCAAAAATTTCGGCCCGGCCACCCGCCCCAACGCGAGCACCGGGCCAGGACTCAATGGATCCCTTCTGTCCGGATCCATTGTAAACGGAGTTTGAAGACCGTGGGCTATCGGGTCCGAACCCGATCTTGGACCTCAGGTCTTCGCCCGATGCGGATCGCGAGCGCGGCCACTCCCAGGGCGGCCCAGGCCCCCACGAGTCCCTCGGGGGAACCCGCAAGGCGCAGGGCAGAGCTCGCCAGCAGCAGTCCTCCGAGCACCGGATCGGACCACCGGGGTTCCGGAAGCCGTACGCCCACGGTACCGATCACCGCCAGGGCCACAAGCCCCCCCACCGCGTACACCGCCGCCATGAGGAAGAGCACCGCCGCATGGGAGGAACCCAGAAACTCGAGGGGGCCACCGGCCAGGGCCACCAGGGCCGCGGTGAATCCGATCCCCACGGAGGCCGCGGCCCGAAAAAGGAAAGCGAGTCCGCGCCGGGGCACGAGCCACACCGCGGCCACGGGAGCGGACAGCAGCAGGCCCCACCCCGCGGGAGTCCCGCCGAGGAGTGGCCAGAGGAAGCCTGCCCGCCACAGGGCGGGAAAGGAGGTCTGCAGGAGCCCAGTGGAGGCTTGGATCCACTCCGCCCCGGCAGCCGCCACGGCCGCCAGGGCCAGGGCAGCGTTCCCCAAGCCCGCGGCCAGGACCGAGAGGACGACCCCGGCCCACCGGGGCGCGAGCACGCGCCAAGAGGCCTCCGGCGTGGGAACCGGTTCCCTTACCCCGAACAGGAAAAACCCCGTGCTCACGTGACCGCCTACGAGGGAGGCGGCCCGGTAGATCACGAGGTAGACCCCGGGCTCAAGCGGCCGCAGGGCCACTTCCACCCTCCGTCCGTCCGCGGAGACCCGCACCGGCCCCTCGAACCTCCGGCCCTCCCGGGAGGCCACCAGGAAGGAACTCAGCTGGGGGTCCACGGGTTCGCTCATCCAGAGGACCACCCGATCCGGGGCCACCCGGTAGGAGGCTCCGGGCACGGGGAAGGAGCTCAGGCACCGCACCTGGGCTTGAGCTGGCTCTACCCCGAGCCCGAAAAGGAGCCAAAGGAGGCAGATGACCGCCCTTCTCACGGCGGCGGATACCCCGACAGCCGCGCCAGTTCCTCCAGAGGGATCACCCCCTCGTACCTGCGACCCCGGATGATCCAGGTGGGGTAGGCCCGCACGCCCGCGGCCTCACATGCCCGGGGGTTTCCTTCCGGCGAGCGGGGATCGCACTCCACGTAGGGCAGGTAGCGGGCCGCCTCCCCGAACATGCGCTTCTGCTCCGCGCAGTGCGGGCACCAGTACGCCCCGTAGAACTTGGCTCCGGAGGCCGCCAGGTGCCTCGCGAGCCCCTCCGCGTACGCGGTGGCGGCCACCTGTCGCTCGGCAATGGCGTAGCCGCCCACGACGAAGGCCAGAGCCGCCACGGCGGGCACCGCCAGGGCCGGCCAGCGCACCCCCGCGCGCCCGTACTTCCAGCTTAATCCAAGGACGGCGAAGGACAGCAGGGCGGACAGCACGCACAGGGCGCAGAAGGTCTCCAGCAGGAACCTCTGGACGCCCAGGAAGACCAGGGACGCCGCGGACCCCGCCGCGGAGACCACCAGCGCCAGCTGCCAGCGGCGTCCGGGATCCGTCCCCCACCCGGAGACCACCAGGAGGACTCCGTAGTACACCAGCCCGTACACGGGGAGCGGCACACCCAGCAGGGACGCGTAGCGGCTGGATTGGACCACCTGACAGCCGCTGCCGGCGGGGCAGAACCGGAGCTCTGCCCCGCCGGTGCCGAACCACAGGTACCCGCTCAGCAGAAACCCCGCCGCGGCCAGCAGCCCGAGGGGCCAGACGGGGAGACGATTCCCGGACCTACCGGTGCCCGCCCCCATGGTCGGACCCCTCCTCCTGGCGCACGGGCACTTGGATCCCGAGGTCCCCCGCCCGCGCAAACCGCAGCTTGAGGGGAAACCGCTCTCCCACCCGGAGAGGCCGGGTGAGCCGGATGAGCATGATGTGGTAGCCGCCAGGCTTGAGTTCCACCTTTGCCCCCCCGGGGACCTCGATGGACTCCACCTTCTCCATGCGGTGCATCCCGCCCTCCGTGCGGGTGCGGTGCAGCTCCACCGCCTCCGCCACTTCCGCCTCCGCGGCCACCAGCCGGTCCAGCTGGGAGGACCGGTTGTGGATCTCCATGTAGACCGCGCTGTTCCCGCCTCGGGTTCCCGGACGGGCCCAGGGATGCTCCACCTCGATGGCGGAGGTCGCAGCCTGGGCAAGCCCCAACGCCAGGATCAAAGCCGCCAGAAGCATTCCCGTGCGCATCCGTTCACCTCCCGGCCCGCTGGGTTCTCCGTGCCTCCCGCACCAGCAGCCGCAGGTCGTGGACGTAGTCCTCCACGGAGGTCCCGAAGTTGAACCGCAGCCGCCAGCGTCCCAGGGCGTCCACCACGGGCACGAACGCGGTGTGCCCCACCAGGTACCCCACGGCACTGTCCGGCTGGGGCACCTTCTCGTACAGGACCCCAAAGGCCCGGTAGAAAGGCCGCAGGGACTCCTCGGTCCCCACAAGCCCCACGAACTCCGGGCTAAACAGCCCCAGGTACTCCCCCACCTTCCGCGCGGTATCCCGCTCGGGATCCACGGTCACGAACACCCACCGGATTCTCCGGGCATCCTCCCCCAACTTCTCCTGCGCCCGCTTCCACTTGGCCAGGGTCCCCGGACACACATCCGGGCAGTGGGTGTACCCGAAGAAGTACACCACCACGGATCCCCGCTGATCTGCGGTCCGGAACAGCCGGCCCCGGTGGTCCCGGGCCACGAGGTCCGGCACCGGTCGAGGCGGGTCCACCACCTCCCCGCGGAATTGCGGTGCGCTCTGACACGCGGCCACCAGCAGGCACGCCAACACCACGAAGCTGCGCGCCATAAGACCCCCTCCCGGAAAACGGGTTGCTCCGATCGGATCAGGCGCTCCTGGGGGGCGGCTCAGGAGGGTTCAGGAAGACGTCGTAAGGAGGCAGGAAATTCCAGACCCCATGGGAACGGGAAACCGCGGGGACCGGGACTTCCCCCAAGACCCCTGCGACCCCTACCCCGCCCACCAGATGCAGCGTCGCCGCGGAGGCGGGTTCCAGGGCCCGGAGGCTGATCACAAAAGGCCCATGCGCATGGGAAGCAGGGTGCGGGCCGTGGGGATGGACGAGGCGCTGTCGAGTTTCGGGATCTCCACCGAGGACCACGTGGGCGTGGTAGGGGTCGTGGCCGTGCGGGTCCACCAGGGGTCCCAGCGCGGCCAGGCTCACCACAACCCCCATCGCCCGGAGGGCCCAACCCGCCATGGCTCAGGGATAGTGTAGCACGGCGACTTTGGGCCCGACGTCAGAGTCCGAGGTAGGCGGTCCGGATGAGTTCGCTGTCCAGCAACTCCTCCCGGGTTCCCTCCAGGACGACCCGCCCGTTCTCCATCACGTACGCCCGGTCCGCGGTCTCCAGGGCCTGCTGGACGCTCTGCTCCACCAGCAGCACCGTGACGCCATCTGCCCGCAGCCGTCGGATCAACCGGAACACCTCCGCCACCACCCGGGGAGCGAGCCCCCAACTGACCTCGTCCAGGATGAGCAGTTGCGGGCGCCCCATGAGGGCCCGGGCGACGGCCGTCATCTGTCGTTCCCCTCCGCTGAGGCTCCGCACCAGCTGCCGCTGGCGGTCCTTCAGCACGGGGAACAGCTGGAACACCCACTCGAGACGATCCCGCCGGGTCTTCCACGCGGAAGGGGAGAACGCCCCCATCTCCAGATTCTCCCGCACCGTCATCTCCGGGAACAGCCCGCCTCCCTGCGGCACGTACGCGATCCCCATCTCCGCGATCCGATGCGGTTCCCTGCCCGTGATGGGCTCTCCCCGGAAGACGATCCGGCCTGCCATGGGCCGGAGATGTCCCGTGATGGCATTGAGGAGGGTCGTCTTTCCGGCCCCGTTGGGGCCGAGGATGGCCACCACCTCCCCCTCGCTCACCCGGAGGGACACCTCCCACACCACCTGCACCCTCCCGTATCCCGCACACACGCGCTCCACGCTCAGCATCCCGCGCTCGCCCCGCTCCCGAGATACACCTCGATGACCTCGGGGTGCCGGACCACTTCCTCCGGCCGCCCCTCCGCGATTTTCTTCCCCTGGTGCAGGACCATGACCCGGTTACACGCCCGCATCACCGCCCGCAGGACGTGCTCGATGAGGACCACGGTCATGCCCTCCCCCTGCAGCCGGCGGAGGAGGGCCACGGCCTCCTCCACCTCCCGGGCGGTGAGGCCCGCCATGAGTTCGTCCAGGAGGAGCACCCGGGGCTTCCCTGCAAGGGCCCTCGCGAGCTCCACCCGTTTCTGGTACACGATCTGCAGGTCTCCGGCCACCGTGCCCGCCAGGTTCCGCAGCCCCACGGTTTCCAGGGCCCACCAGGCATGGCGCTCCGCCTCGGACCGTGTCCGCCCCGAATCCGGGCCGAACCACGCGCCCGCCAGCACGTTCTCGAACACCGTCATCCCGCGGAATACCCGCACGGTCTGGAAGGTCCGGGCGATGCCGAGCCGGTAGATCCGATCCGGCCCGAGCCCCAGAATCGGTCGCCCCCTAAACCACAGCTGCCCCTGGTCCGCGGCCACCGCTCCGGTCACCACGTTGAACAGGGTGGTCTTCCCGGCCCCATTGGGGCCGATGATCCCCACCACCTCCCCCTCCTCCACCTCGAAGGAAACCCCCGCCAGGGCCATCACGCCCCCGAACCGCTTGACGAGGCCTCGACCCTCCAGGAAGGCCGCGGTCACTCCGTCACCGCCCTCCTCTCCCCCCGGCCCATGCCAGGACCTGCTCCCACCACCGGCTCACGAACGCCGTCACTCCTCCGGGGCTGTACAGCATGACCGCCACCATCACGAGGCCGAAAAGCAGCATGTAGTGGTAGGGGAGCCGGGTGATCAGGAAGTCCTCCAGCGCCACGAAGAGCACCGCTCCCAACGCCGCCCCGTACGGACGTCGGCTCCCGGTGAACACCGCGATGAGCACGGGGATGAAGGACAGCTGCAGGTTGAAGGCGATGCGGGGGTCCACGTACGTCCACCGGGTGGCCATGATCGCTCCCGCACACCCCATGAAGACAGCGCTCAGGGAGAAGCCGACCACCTTCACCCGGGTGGTGGGGATCCCGATGTGCGCCGCGGCCTCCTCGTCCTCCCCGATGCACCGCAGGGCCATCCCCAACTTCGACCGCTGGACCAGCTCCCAGGCGGCGAACAGCAGTCCGAGGAGGGCCAGCATGGCGTAGTAGATGACCTCCTGTCCCACGGGCAGCACGATGCGCCCCACCCGGCCGAAGAAATGCGCCTCCCCCCACCGGGTGGCGGAGGTGGCCAGCTCCACCGCTCCCAGGGTGAACATGCTGAAGTACGCCCCCCGCAACCGGAGGGTGACCACGCCCATCCCCGCCGCCGCCGCGCTGCTGATCAGTCCTCCCAGCAGGACAGCCGTCCAGAATCCCAGAGAGGTACGCCACAGGACCGCGGCGTACACGCCGAGCCCGAAGAACACCGCGGAGGCCAAGGAGATGTAGCCCGTGGTGCCCGCGAACAGCATCCAGCTCACGGTCAGCACCACGTACATGCCCAGGTTGCTCAGGAACACCAGAGAGTACGCGGGGAGGTACCAGGGGGCACCCACCAGGGCCGCGGCCACCGCCACCAGGGCCGCGGTCCGGAGCGTGGTTCCGCTTCGGATCAGGCTGCCAACAAGCCCTTTGGTCTCCACCATAACAGGACCACGAAGAGGAAGTAGTAGGCCACCACCGCGAGCCCCGGCTGCCAGTAGGTGACCGCGGTCCCCACCACCCCGAGCAGGACCCCTCCGAGAAGGCTCCCCGGAATGTTCCCCAGTCCCCCCAGCACCACCACGATGATGGCGATCACCGTGTACTCGAAGCCCATGATGGGGTGGATGCTGTAGACCATGCTGATGAGGGAACCCGCGGCGCCCGCGGCCCCCGTGCCCAGGGCGAAGCAGATGCCCAGGACGTTCTGCACGTCCACGCCCACGCTGGCCGCCCCGGATCGATCCTGGGCCGCGGCCCGGATGGCTTTTCCGATCCGGGTTCGCTTTAACAGGGCATAGAAGAGCCCTCCCAGCCCCACGGAAACCCCGAAGATGATGATCCGGTTGACCGGGAGCACCAGCTCCCCCAACCGTACCGCGCCCGGCAGGTACGAGTAGCTCCGGACGTCTGCGCCCCACGCCAGGATGACAACGTTCTGGATCACGAAGAGGATCCCGAAGGAGGTGAGCATGCATGCGGCCTCAAAGGCCTCCAGGGACCGCACGAGCCGCTGGAGGCGGGCGAAGACCAATCGGTACAACGCCCACCCCAACCCGAAGCTCAGCCCGAGGGCGGCCGCCAATCCCACGAAGGGGCTCATCCCCGCACGGACGTACAGCCACCACGTGAGGAAGGCACCGAGGGTGGCGAATTCCCCGTGGGCCACGTTCAGCACCCGGGCCACCCCGTACTGGAGGTTCAGGCCCAGGGACACCAAGCCGTAGATCCCACCCAACATCACCCCGCCGAGGACGATGTCCAAAACCCGGTTCAGCTCCATCCCCGTCTCTCAAGCGTTCCTCACTGGAACGAGCGGGGCCGGCGCCAGCCGGAGCCGCCGCCGGCCCCGCTTTCGAAGCTTCTCTGAACCGCGCCGTGGCCGACCGGTCTTATCGCTTCTTCGGCCAGGCCGGCTTCAGGATCGGCTTCGCGGTCCGGTTCTTCCCGGGGTCCACCACCTCGAAGATCCCCTTCTGCCACTGGCCGATCTGGCCCAGGTGCCCCCGGAACTGCCGATCCCGGTCGTACTTGAACGGCCCCACCACGGTGTTGAAGGTCTCCGTGGCCAGCACGTCCCGGATTCTCGTATTATCCAGGGTTCCCGCGGCCTCGATGGCCTGCTGGAGGTGCTCCAGGGAGGCGTAGTAGTACAGCTGGCCCCACCAGTCCGGAGGCTCCGTGTTGAAGTGCTTCTTGTACAGTTCGATGAACCGCCGAGCCCCTCGCCCGCTCTTCGCATTCCACGCGCCGCCCCCCATCATCCCTTCCACCACATCCACGCCGAAGGCGTCCCGGAAGCCCCCCAGGTTCACGCCCACAGAGGAGAAGATGGCCTTGAAGTTGGCATCCAGCTCGATGGCCTGTCGGGTCAGCAGGAAGGTCTGATCCGGATAGGCGAACGCCACCAGGGCATCCACCCGGGCCCCGAGAGCCTCCTTGATCAGGGGCGCCATGTCCTTGATGTCCATGGGGAAGCTCTTCACAAAGGCCACCTGTAACCCGGCTTTCCGGAACTCCGGCAGGGCCACGTCCTTGTACTCCACCCCGTGGAGATCCTCGTGGTGGATGATGGCCACGGTCCGGAGTCCCAGCTCCCGCAGGACGGCGGCCAGGACAGGCATCTGACTACGGGAGTAGTTCAGGACCTGGAAGAAGTACGGCAGGTTCGGCATGATCTCCTCGAGCTTCGCCGCCCCTCCGGGCCCTCCGATCAGGACCTTCCGGTACTTGTTCGCGATGGGAGCCGCGGCGTACAGGAACGCGGTGCTGATGGGCGGGAAGACGATGTCCACCCGGTCCTCCAGGATCAACTTTTCCAGCAGCCGGGTGGCGGTTCCCAGGTCGGACTTATCGTCGTACTTGATGAACCGGATGGGAAGGCGCCGGCCGAACTCCGAGACCCGGATCCCCCCCCGCGCGTTCACCTCCTTCACCCACATGTCGTACACGGGTCCGACGGTGGAGTTCGTGACCACGGCGAGGGGACCGGAGAGGGCGAAGGCCACGCCCATGAGAATGGCCTCCTTCCGTGGAGCGGTCCACCCCGCCGCGAGTCCCAAGGCAAGGCACCCCGCGATGGCCAGGGTCAGGCCCGTCCACCACAGCTTCCCGGATCGCATTCCGACCACCCCCTCTGGATTCTGTCTTCTCGTCTTGGAATCAAAGCGGGCGACCACGAGGTTGTGCGCTTGAACGCACGAGCCGCCTCCCACCTCCCCTCCCGAGGGATCCCATCTTTCCGCAACCTTACTGGAACCGTGTGATCACCGTGAACCCCAGGGTGCGGAACTCCGTCATGGACTGCAGGACCTCGTTCACCTCTTCCAGGGAGATCGTCCGACCGACCAGTTTCCTCGGGTTCAACTTGCCCTGCTCCACGAGGCCCAGCAGGCCCGCGTACTGGGGATGGGGGTTCCCCACGCTCCCGTAGAATTCCAGCTCCATCCCCACCATCATGTCCGTGGGCAGGGCCACCATCCCCTGCTCCGCCTGCGTGGTGAGACCCACCTGCACGTGGCGACCTCCCTTGCGCAGGGAGAAGATGGAGTTCTGGATGGTCTCCCGGATCCCCAGGGCGTCCACGGAAAGGTGGGCCCCTCCGCCCGTGATCTCCCGGATCGCCTCCGGGACGTTCTGCTGCCGGGCATTGACGGTGGCCACCGCGCCCTCCTGGCGGGCCCGCGCGAGCTTCTCCTCGTCCACGTCCACGGCCACCACCCGGGCCCCTGCGGCGTTCGCGATCTGCACCGCGCTGAGCCCTACTCCCCCAACTCCATGCACCGCCACCCACTCCCCCGCCCGCACCCGTCCTCGGTGCAGCACCGCGTGATAAGCGGTCATGTACCGACACCCCAGGGCGGCCGCGGTTACGAAGTCCACCGCTTCCGGCAGGCGGATGAGGTTGAAGTCCGCGTTGGGAATGCGGACGTACTGGGCATAGCCCCCGTCGAAGGAGAATCCCACCATCTGGAGGTTGTCGCAGAGGTTCGGCCGCCCGCTGAGGCAGTACGAGCAGTACGAACAGCCGAGGTGGAAGGGGACCGTCACCCGTTCTCCTACCTTTGTCCGCCGCACTTCCGAGCCGACCTCCACCACCACGCCCGCCAGCTCGTGCCCCAGTGTGAGGGGGAGTTGCGGCCGGAAGCCGATCCACGTCCAGTCTCCCATCCACGCGTGCCAGTCGCTCCGGCAGATCCCGCACGCCTCCACCCGGAGCACCGCGTCCTGGGGTCCGGGTCGCGGATCAGGAACTTCCCGGACGACCAGAGGCTTGCGTTGCTCCACCATCTGCGCCGCCTTCATCGGGCATCCCTCCCCATCGCGGCTTAAACCAAGGCCCCTTGCCTTGGGAGGGCATATTCGATGCTTCTGAGATCTCTTCCTCCCGGTCGGGCAAAAGGGACGCGGGGAGATGAAAAGGCCCAAGCGGCGTTGTCTAGACGTTTCCGCGGGTTGGACTTGGTGTAAATCTATCGAGAACTCCCACGGCGACTTTCCCGTACCTTAAAGGGACGGTCGGGAGGATCCCATGCGGGCCTTTCTCGTCGTGCTCATGGCGGTGCTAGCCTCGGGTCCCGTGCAGTGGGTGCGGATCGGGAGCGTGGAGGTCGGGGTTTTGACGGACCGGGCCCGGTACGGGCAGGGCGAGCCCGTACGGATGGAGCTCCGGGTACACAACCGCGGATTTCGGCCCGTGACGTTCGAGTTCAGCACAACCCAGCGGTATGACTTCCGGGTCCTGAGGCCGGACGGAACCGTGGTCTGGCAGTGGTCCCACGACCGGGTATTCGCCCAGGTCCTCGGCACCCTGGTGCTGCAGCCCGGAGAAGTCCGCATCGAACGGGAAACGTGGACGCAGGTGGACAACGAGGGCCGACCCGTGCCCCCGGGCCGGTACGTGGTGGAAGGCCTCTTCCCTCCCCGTCCCTTCCCCGGAGGGACGCCGCCGGGAGCCGTGACACCGCGGGTCACCATCGAGATCGTCCCCTCCGGCCTGCGGGGCGGGGGGCTCGTCCCAGGCCCGCCAGAACCCTTCCGGAAGGTGTTCGTACCGGGGATGATCCGCGTGCGGTTCTTCCCGTGGGCAACCGCGGAGCAGATCGAGCGGCTGCTTCGGGATCAGGACCTCCGGGTGGCCTCCGTGGAACCGGACGGTCGAACCTACGTGGTGCGGGTCTTGGAGCCGTATCAGGTCGCGGAGAAGGTCGCGGCCCTAAACCGGGCGGCCATCGTGGAGTGGGCGGTGCCCCACTACGTGCTCGTGCCCCGTCGGGACTTCCCGGACCGGAGGCCGCCCGGGCCCTAGAGGCGGAAGGCATCCTGCAGGACTTCTACCTGCACGGGATGCCCTTCGGGGTCCAGGTGCACCGCCACCACATCGAACCGGCAGGGACAATTCCCCAACCCCCTCCCCTGCAGGTAGGCGAGGGCAAGCCGGCCAACCTGCCTCTGCTTGCGGGGTGTGACCGCCTCGAAGGGATGTCCCAGGACCGTCCCGGACCGGGCCTTGACCTCCACGAACACCACGACCCCCTCCTTCTCGCACACCAGATCCAGCTCCCCGAAGGGGAACCGGACGTTCCGGTCGAGGATGCGGTACCCTGCCCGCCGCAGGACCTCCGCCGCGGCCTCCTCCGCTCGTGAGCCGATCCGCCTCCGGTTCATCCCGGGGATCGAACGGGGCAAGGCGGGAATTTTACGCGCCTTACCCCCGGAGAGGGCGGAAGGACCGCCGATGGGCGGGACAGGGACCCAGGCGTGCGAGGGCCTGGAGGTGCTCACGGGTGGGGTATCCCTTGTGCCGGGCGAACCCGTAACCGGGGTAGCGGGCGTCCAGGTCCACCATGATGCGATCCCGCTCCACCTTGGCCAGGATGCTGGCCGCGGCGATGAGGGCCACCCGGGCGTCCCCATCCACCACGGGCCGCTGGGGCAGCTCCAGGGGGATCCGCCAGGGTCCGTCCACGAGCACGAGGTGAGGGGGTTCGGGGAGGGCAGCCACCGCCCGGAGCTGAGCCAGGCGGGCCGCGGCCCGGATGTTGAGCGCATCGATCTCCTCCACGGTGGCCACGCCCACGGCCCAGGCCACCGCTTCCTCCCGGATCCGCGCCGCCAGAGCCTCCCGGCGGTCGGCGGAGAGCCGCTTGCTGTCCTGAAGCCCCGGAATCCGGAGGGGACGATCCCCCAGGACCGCGGCGGCCACCACGGGACCTGCCAGCGGCCCACAACCCGCCTCGTCCACACCCGCGATGAGCCTGTATCCCTGGCGGCGGAGCATCCGCTCCAGCCGCCCGAGGTCCCGGGTCAGCGCACGAGGCCGATGCGATGCGGCGGCCAGTAGATCACCAGCGCCCGGCCCACCACGTTCCGCACGGGCACGAGGCCGAAGAACCGGCTGTCCTCGCTGTTGCACCGGTTGTCCCCCAGCACGAAGAGGTGCCCCTCGGTCACCGTCTTGGGCCCGTAACTCTGGGCGCAGGTCTGGTCCCCGTTGGGGGGAGTGAGCTCGGGGTGGGGCTTCCCGTTCACGTACACCACCCCCCGCCGCAGTTCCACCCGATCGCCCGCCACGCCCACCACCCGCTTCACGAAGTCCTTCCCGGGGTTGAGGGGATACCGGAAGACGATCACGTCCCCCCGCCGGATGGGGGCGAGGCGGTAGTAGAACTTCGCCACCAGAATCCGATCGCCGATCTGGAGGGTGGGCTCCATGGAGCCCGAGGGGATGAAGAAGGCCTGGACCACGAAGGTGATGATGAAGAAGGCGAGGACCACCGCGAACAGGGCCGCGTCCAGGGTTTCGAGGATCGCGCGGCGCAGGGTTTGGGGGAAGAGGACGAGATCCCGGAGCGCGAGCCGCAACACCATCAGGACCGCGGCCACGAGGAGGATCAGAACCGGAATGCTCATCTCATTGCGGAGCAGGGCCAGGTGCACGGCCACCCCACGCTACCGCTTCTCCTTGATGCGGGTCGCCTTCCCCACCTTCTCCCGCAGGTAGTACAGCTTGGCCCGGCGAACCTGCCCGCGGCGCACCACCTCGATGCGCACGATGTTGGGGGAGTGTAAGGGGAAGATGCGCTCCACGCCCACGCCGTGGGAGACCCGGCGCACCGTGAAGGTCTCCCGCAATCCCCCGCCCCGGCGGGCGATCACCACCCCCTCGAACACCTGAACCCGTTCCCGGCCGCCCTCCCGCACCCGGGTATGCACGCGGACGGTGTCGCCCGGCCAGAACTCCGGAATCTCCGGCTTCAGGTGAGGCTGCTCCACGAGATGGATCTTGTCCATGGCCGCTTCCTCCGCAATCTTCTCGATTATACCCGGATCCCCAGTTCCTCCTCGATCTCCCGGAGGAGCGCCCGGTCCTCGGGTCCCAGTTCCGCGGTGCGCAGCAGGTCCGGCCGGCGCAGCAGGGTACGTCGGAGGGCCTCCTTCCGCCGCCACCGGGCGATGGCCGCGTGGTTGCCCTTCAGCAGCACCTCCGGCACCCGCATCCCCCGGAACTCCGCGGGCCGGGTGTAGTGGGGGTGGTCCAGGATCCCCGTCATGAAGGACTCCTCCCGCACGGACCCCTCGTCTCCCACCACTCCCGGCACGAGCCGCGCGGTGGCATCCACGATGACCATGGCCGCCAGCTCCCCGCCCGTGAGCACGTAGTCGCCGATGGACACCTCCTCCGCGGGGAGCCCCACCACCACCCGCTCGTCCACGCCCTCGTACCGGCCGCACAGGATCACCAGGTGCGGCTCCCGGCTCAGCTCCTGCGCCATCCGCTGGTCGAAGCGCCGGCCCTGCGGGGAGGTGAGGAGGACGCGGCCGCGTCCCCCCGCAGCCCGCTCGATGGCCTCCACCGCGGCGAAGAAGGGCTCGGGCTTCATCACCATTCCCGGCCCGCCCCCGTAAGGGTAGTCGTCCACGGTGCGGTGCCGATCCGAGGCGAAGTCCCGGAGGTTCCACACCTCGATCCGCACCCGTCCCCGCTCCTGGGCCCGCCCCAGGACTCCCACCCGGAGGGGCAGGAAAATTTCGGGAAAGATGGTGACGATGTCCACCCGCATCTTCAGTCCACCAGCCCCGGCAGGAGCCGCACCACCATGCAACGCGCCTCCAGGTTCACCTCCCGGACGACCTCCTCGATGGCGGGCAGGAGGATCTCCCGATTCCCCGCCACCACGTACACGTCGTTGGCGCCCGTGCGGAGGACCTCCCGCACCCATCCCAGGACCTCCCCATCCTCGGTCCGCACCTCCAGGCCCAGGATGTCCGCCACGTAGTACGTCCCTTCCGGGAGGGGGGTTGCCTCCTCCCCGGGAATGCGCAGCTCCCGGCCCCGGAGGGCCTCCGCGGCCTCCCGGTCCTCCACGCCCCGGAGCTTCACCAAGAAGAACCGGCCATGCGGCCGGACGGATTCCACCTCGTAGGGCACCTCGCCCTCCGGCCCCGCCACGAGGACCCGCCGCAGGGCCTGGAATCGATCCGGGAAGTCCGTGTCGGGCAACACCCGGACCTCCCCCCGGAGGCCGTGGGGGCGGGTGATGGTACCGATGCGCAGGGTTCGCATCCCGTCACAGGCGGATCTCCATCACGATGCCGTCCTTCACGAGGATCTCCGCCCGGCCCAGCTTGTGGAAGAGGTTGTCGCCCACCCGGACCTCCACCTGGGCGTCCACCGTGGTCTGAGGGAACTCCGTGTTGAGCTCCAGCCGCTCCGCCTCCCGCAGCCGCTCCAGGAGCTCCGCCCGCAGGGCCTCCTGGCGGGACCGCTCCACCTCCAGCTGCTGCCGCACCACCCGATTCTGGGGCGTGATCTGCCGCTCCAGCTCCAGGCGGCGGATCTGGGAGTCGATGCGGGCGATGAGGTCCTCCACGCCCCGGAGGGCCTCTTGCAGATCCCGCTTGTAATTCTCCTTGAAGGTCTCCGTGACAATGGCCTTCACCACCACGGGTCGGATCAGGGTAATGGAGTTCATGGCCGGTTCTCCTCCGCGATCTCCACCTGTACGCCTCCTGCCCCGCGGGCGGCCACCCGGGCCAGGGCTCGCAGGGCCTGGATCACCCGTCCGTTGCGTCCGATGACCTTCCCCCGGTCCTCCGGGGCCACGTGCACCCGGACCACCCTCCCCCCCTCCGTCTGCTCCACCCGGACGGCTTCCGGGTGGTCCACCAGTCCCCGCACCACATACTCCACAAGCCCCCGCACATCTCCCCCGGACGGCCTCGTGGGCGCTGTCGCCATGGCTAGGACGCCTTGCGGCGCTTCTGCTCCTGCCAGAGGCGCCAGACCCCCGCCTTCTCCAGCAACACCCGGGCCGCGTCCGAGGGCTGGGCCCCCTTGGAGAGCCACTCCAGGGCCTTCTCCGTGCTCACGTGGATGGTGCTGGGCTCCGTGCGGGGGTTGTAGTAGCCGATGGCCTCGATGTACTTGCCGTTGCGGGGTGCGCGGCTATCGGCCACCACCAGTCGGAAGAACGGCTCGTGTCGCTTGCCCATGCGCATGAGACGGATCTTGACCGCCACCTTCTCCCTCCCGATACGATTTTTGCCTTCAGAACGGCCACTTCCACTTGCCCATGCGGCGGCCCGCGGCCTCCAGCTGCCGGATCATGCGCTTGGTTTCCTCGAACTGCCGGAGGAGCCGGTTCACGTCCTGCACCGTGGTCCCGCTCCCCCGGGCAATGCGGCGCTTGCGGCTGCCGTTCAGGATGGAGGGGTCGCGCCGCTCCTGAGGGGTCATGGAGTTGAGGATGGCCTCGAACCGCACCATCTCCCGCTCGTCCAGCTCCTCCCGGAATCCCCGCACCTGCGCGAGCCCCGGGATCATCTCCACCAGACTGCTGAGCGGCCCCATCTTCCGCACTTCCCGGAGCTGCTGGCGGAAGTCCTCCAGGGTGAACTCCGCCCGCCGGAGCTTGCGCTGCAGCTCCTCCGCCCGCTCTGCGCTCACGGCCTCCCGGGCCCGCTCGATGAGGGTCAGCACATCCCCCATCCCCAGGATCCGGGAGGCCATGCGGTCGGGGTAGAAGGGTTCCAGGGCCTCGACCTTCTCGCCCGTGCCCACGAACAGGATGGGTTTTCCGGTCACGGAGACCACGGAGAGGGCGGCCCCGCCCCGGGCGTCGCCGTCCATCTTCGTGAGGATGATCCCGTCGATCCCGATCTGCGCGTTGAACTGCTGGGCCACGGCCAGGGCCTCCTGCCCCGTCATGGCATCCACCACCAGGAGCACGTGATGCGGGTGCGCCGCCTCCCGCACCCGCCGCAGCTCCTCCATCATCGCCTCGTCCACGTGCAGCCGGCCCGCGGTGTCCACCAGCACCCAGTCGTGTCCTTCCCTGCGGGCGTGCTCCAGGGCCCCTTGCACCACCTCCACGGGATCCCGGCTCTGCAGGGTGAACACGGGAACTCCCGCGGCCTGACCCACCACCTCCAACTGCTTCACCGCGGCGGGCCGCTGCAGGTCCGCGGCCACGAGCAGCGGACGACGCCCCTTCCTCCGGAGGTAATTCCCCAGCTTGGCCACCTGCGTGGTCTTGCCGCTTCCCTGGAGGCCGCAGAGGAGGACCACGGTGGGGGGCCTGGGCGCCGGGCGGAGCTCCCGGTGCTCACCTCCCAGCAGCCCCACGAGCTCCTCGTACACGATCTGGATCACCTGCTGGGAGGGATTTAGGTGCTTCCACACCTCCCGGCCCACGGCCTTCTCCCGGACGCGGGCCACGAAATCCCGGGCCACCTGGAAGTGGACGTCCGCCTCCAGCAGCGCCCGCCGCACTTCCCGAAGCGCGGCGTCCACATCCTCCGCCCGCAGGACCCCACGGCCGGACACCTTGCGGAAGACCTCCTGCAGCCGATCCCGCAAGCTCTCAAACATCCCTGCCCTCCCGCACGGCCCGGTACACCCGGTACCCGCCGCCCCGTTCCACCTCCGCCACGTTCCCAAACACCTGCCCGATGAGGCGGCCGAGGGTGCGGGCGCCCTGCGCGGTGCGGGCCACGAGGTAGAACCGTCCGCCCGGCCTCAGGTGTGTCCGGGCTCCCTCGATGAGGGCCCGGACCACCGTCCGGCCCGCCCGGATGGGCGGGTTCGTGGCGATGAGGTCGAAGGTACGATCCCCCACGGGCTCGTAGAGGTTGCCCCACAGGACCTCCACGTTTTGGATGCCGTTGCGCCGGGCGTTCCCGCGGGCAAGGGCCACCGCCCGCTCGTTGATGTCCACCAGGATCGCGTGGCCCTGAGGTGCCTGAGCCGCCGCCACGAGGCCCACCACCCCGTACCCGCATCCCACGTCCAGGATCTCGTCCTCCGGCCGAACCTCCAGGGCCTCCAGCAAAAGCCGCGTTCCCCGATCCACGGCCCCGTGACTGAACACGCCCCGATCCGTCTCGAACACGAAAAGCCGACCCCCGAACCGGAAGCGCACCTCCCGGGGCTGGGACCGGACCGCGGGGGCGGGGGCGAAGTAGTGCTCCCTCACAGGAGATCCCTCACCCGCTGGATGCACGCGAGCATCTGCTCCACCCGGGGGCTTCCCTCCAGGGCCCGCACCTCCTCTTCCAGGCGATCCAGCTGCCGCAGGACCTCCACCTTCCGGCGCTCCGAGCTGCGCGCCTGGTGGGCGAGCCCCAAGAGGTCCTCGTACCGGTACAGTTCCGCGAGGGACCGCCGCAGGCTGTCGTGGATGGCCTGTCGGGTCACCCCGAAGTACTCCGCGATCTCCGCCAGGGACATGTCCTCGTGGAAGTACATCCGGACGAGCTGCTGCTGGCGCGGCGTAAGCAGCCGCGCGTACAGGTCGAACAGGCGGATCACGGTGAACCGATCCGCCAGCAAACGCTCCATCTCCCTTCCTCACCTCACACCTGTAAAGGGTTTTTCCTTTACAAGATAGCACGGGGATCCCGGAGGCTCAAGCCTCCGGGAGGAGGGCCTCCACGAAGGCCTCGGGGTCGAAGGGGCTCAGGTCCTCCATGCGCTCGCCCGTGCCCACCAGCTTCACGGGGATGCCCAGTTCCCGCCGGATGGCCAGCACCACGCCCCCCTTGGCGGAGCTGTCCAGCTTGGCGAGCGCGATCCCGCTCACGCCCACCGCCTCCCGGAAGAGGTGGGCCTGCGCGAGGGCGTTCTGGCCCGTGGTGGCATCCAGCACCAGCAATGCCTCCACGGTCCCCTCCGGCAGATGCCGGTCCACCATCCTCCGGATCTTCCGCAGCTCCTCCATGAGGTTCACCTTGGTGTGCAGCCGGCCCGCGGTGTCCACCAGCAGCACGTCGTAGGGCCGGGCCCGCAGGGCCTGGAGGGCGTCGAAGACCACCGCGGCGGGGTCCGATCCCTCCCGGTGCCGCACCAGGGGAACCCCGGCGCGCTGGGTCCAGGTCTCCAGCTGGTCGATGGCCGCGGCCCGGAAGGTATCCGCGGCGGCCACCAGGACCCGACGGCCCTCCCGGACGAGGTGGTGGGCCAACTTGCCCACGGTGGTGGTCTTCCCCGAGCCGTTCACCCCGAGGACGAGCACCACCGCGGGCGGCGGTTCGAGGCGCAGGGGCTCTGGCTCTCCCAGCTGGTCCAGGAGGATGGCCCGGAGGGCCCGGCGGAGGTCCTGGGGCCGGTGAAGTCCCGCGAGGGCCTGTCGCCGCACCTCCCGGGTGATCTCCTCCGCGAGATCCGGCCCCACGTCCGCCCTCAGGAGGGCCTCCTCGAGGCCCTCGAAGAAGCGCTCGTCCGGCGGCCCGGTGAGCAGGCTCTCCAGGTGCTCCGCGAGGGCCTGTCGCGTCCGCCGGAGGCCATCCCGCAACCGCTGCAAGAACCCGACCCGCGTCTCCATGGCCGCCCGATTCTACCACACCGCCCCGGGCTCCCCGAACCCGTACACCCCGGGGAAGCGGCGGCTCAGCACCCGCACCAGGAGCGCCGCGGGGAGTCCCACCACGTTCAGGTAGTCTCCCTCGATGCGCTCTACCAGGGCCGCTCCCCGGCCCTGGATGGCGTATCCCCCTGCCCGGCCTTCCCACTCCCCCGTGGCCACGTACGCCTCCAGCTCCCGCATCCCGAACGCCCGGAAGGTGACGTAGGTGATCTCGTGGTGCAGCTCCTCCCACCCGGGGGTCCCCAGGTACAGGCCGGAGATCACCAGATGCGTGCGACCCGCGAGATCCCGGAGCATCCGCTCCGCCTCGCCTGGGGTCGCGGGCTTCCCGTAGACGCGGCCTTCCAGCACCACGGTGGTGTCCACGCCCAGGACCGGACGTCCCCGGGCCTTCGGGAAGACCGACCGGGCCTTCCCCCGGGCGTGCGCCCGCACCATGGCCACGGGGTCCGGCCCGGAATCCTCCTCCTCGTACTGGGGCGGGATCACCACGAAGGGGATTCCCAGCTGCCGCAGGATGGCCCGGCGCTGGGGCGAGGTGGAGGCCAGCACGATCCGCGGCCTGCGGACGGTAGGGTTCCGACTGGGGCTCACGGTTCCCTAGTGTACCGGGTGGAGGGCGTGCGGGGGATTGCAGGAAGGGCGCATCATGGAGAGGGCGGCCTTCATAGCCGAAATCCCGACGGGAGGAGGTGATGGTATGGCCACGCGAACGGTTGTGAGGGACGCCGCGGCCACCTGCTACCGGGAGCTCCTGCGCATCCAGAAGGAGCTGCAGAACCTGGGGGAGTACCCGAGCACCAAGGACGTCGTGAAGCACCTCCAGGCCCTCGTGGAAGCCCTCCAGCGCTTCATGCGGGAGGCGGGAGACTAGTCCTTCTGGCGGGCCGCGGGGCCCGGGCCCCGCGGCCCCCTTCGCCCGCGGAGGGGCTACGGGAGGACAGGGGGTCTAGGGAGCGGACCCGGGACAGAAGGCGGAGTGTAGGGACCGCCGGAGGTGAGGTCCACCCGGACCTCCAGACGCTCTTCCCCTACCCGCACGGGAACCACCAGGGCCTCCGGCCATCGGGAGGAGCGCTTCTCGAACACCAGCACTCCCGCCGCTCGGCCCTGGGCGGGGACCTCCCCCGGGAACGTGGAGCGCAGGAACCGAACGCCGAGCTCCCCGTCCGGACCCACCAGCACCGCACTCATGGTCTGCACCGCGGCCGGCCGCTCCCCCCGGTTCTCCGCGACGAGATGGAGAATCCAGGCGTCCCGGACCTCCACCAGCCGTTCCGGCCGCAGCGCCACGGATCCCGCTTCCTGCCGGATCCGGAAGTGCCGCACCCGAAGCGGCAGTCCCCGCGTCCCGAACTCCTCGTACGCCCGCCGCACCGCCGCCACGCGGTCCACAAACCCCGGGTGGGTGCCCGTCCAGTGGGTGCGTTCCTGCCGGCGGCCCGTCACCTCGTTGAACCACAGGAGGGTGCGGGCCGCGGCTTCCGGATCGAACCCCGCCTCCACCAGCATCCGCAGGGCCTCCCGATCCGCCTCCACCTCCAGATCCCGGGAGAATCCCAGGGCGGCGAGCTGCACCAGGAGCCGCATCACGTCTCCCGCGGCGCGGCTTCCCGTGAGGACGGCCACCAGGATGCTCGCCAGCTGTCCCGCCTGGGCCCGGGCGATGTGCTGGGCCATGTGCCGGCGGGCGATGTGGGCGATCTCGTGCGCGAGGACGAAGGCCCACGCGTCCACCTCCGGGTTCAGGCGCACCAATCCCGCGGTGACGAAGACCCACCCCGGCGTGCTCGCCGCGTTGGGCACCGGGTGGTTCAGGATCCCCATCTGGTAGGGGATCCCGGGGCGGCCCGAGAAGGGGAGCAGGCGGTCCCGTAACCCCTCCAGGAACCCCAGCCAACCCGCATCGCCCACCAACCCGTACTCCGCGATGAGCTGGGCAGCCACCGCCCGGCCCAGGGCCAGCTCCTGCGGTTCTGGAATGCTCAGCTGGGCCGAAACGGGAGCCCCCACGAGCGCGCAAGCCAACGCCACGCTCGTGAGCCCCAGGAAGATTCGAGGGATCCACCACCCGCGTCCCATCCCGCACCTCCCCCTCTGTTATGCTCCCCGGTGCCACGGGCTCCGCAACCCCCGGGCCTCCACCGCCCTTGACGTCCGTCCCGGGCCAGGGCAATATACCCTACGGAGTACTGTATTGGGAGGGATGGCCATGGGGTTGCTGACGCCTACGGATCGGGAAGCGCTCCGGCGGCGGTTCGAACGGGACCTGGTGGGAGACGTGGCGCTCACGCTCTTCACCAGCTCTCCCTCCGGGCTTGCGGTTCCCGGGATGGACTGCGAGACCTGTGAGGCCACCCAGCGGCTGCTGGAGGAGGTGGCGGCTCTCGACCCCCGCATCCACCTCCGGGTCGCGAGCCTCCTCACGAACGCGGAGGAGGCCCGGGCCCTGGACGTGCACCGGGTACCCGCCATCCTCTTCGGGACGGACGGAGAGGCCCGGGCCCGCTATTACGGGATCCCCTCAGGGCTGGAGTTCGCGGTGCTGGTGGAGGGGATCGTGGCCCAAAGCCGCGGGGACAGCGGGCTGCGGCCGGAGAGCCGCAAGGCCCTGGCGGCGCTCCCCCGGGACGTCCGGATCCTG
Source organism: Armatimonadota bacterium (assembly GCA_031460175.1). Classification (NCBI taxonomy): domain Bacteria; kingdom Bacillati; phylum Candidatus Sysuimicrobiota; class Candidatus Sysuimicrobiia; order Candidatus Sysuimicrobiales; family Candidatus Sysuimicrobiaceae; genus Candidatus Sysuimicrobium; species Candidatus Sysuimicrobium tengchongense. The sequence goes on from JAVKGW010000004.1 coordinate 229,598, forward strand.
GTATTCGTCACGCCCACCTGCCCCTACTGTCCCCGGGTGGCCCGGCTCGCGCACGCCATGGCCCAGGAGTCCCCGAGGATCCGGGCGGAGGTGATCGAGGTCGTGGAGTTCCCGGACCTCGCGGAGCGATACGGGGTCCGGGGGGTGCCGAAGGTGGTGATGAACGACCGGTGGGGCTTCGAGGGCGCACGGGGGGAAGAGGAGTTCGTGCGGTACGTACTGACCGCCGCCCAGATCGGGCACACCTCCACGGTCTCCGGAGGTCCGTGATGGCCCTGCGGGTCAACCAGGAAGTGGTGAACTCCCTGGTGGGGCGGCTGCGGCGGGTGGAGGGTCAGGTGCGGGGTCTCCAGCGCATGCTGCTGGAGGGACGGGACTGCGCGGAGGTGATGCAGCAGATGGCCGCGGTTCGGGCGGCCCTGGACCGGGCGGCCATGGACCTGCTGAGCGCCGGGCTAGAGGAGTGCCTGCGAATGGAGCTCCGGGGGAAACCCGAGGCGCAGCGGGCACTCCGGCAGCTCCAGCGCGCCTTCCTCACGTTCCGCTGATCCGTTCCCCGTTCACCCGGATCCCCACCGCCACGGGGATGCCCTGCCGGACGCTCGCGGTGATGATGCAGAAGTCCTCGAAGAGCGCCAGGCACCGGGCCAGAGCGTCCTTCTGGTCCTCCCGCACACGGGACAGATCCAGCTCGGCCCGCATTCCCGCCACCCGCCACCGACCCCGCTCGTTGCGGCGAACCTCCACCTCCACGGTGGCGGAGAGCTCCGTCCCCGACACCCTTGCCCGCTCCAGGCAGTACTGGAGGCTACTCCCCAGGCAGTGCCCCACCGCGGTGGCCAGAAGCCGCGCGGGGTTTGGGCCCGCCCCTTCCCCAAGGGGCGGGGGTTCGTCCACCACGAGATTCCAGTCCGGCCGCCCCAGATCCACCCGGAACCGGTACCGGCCTTCCTGCTCCAGCCGCACCTGAACCCGCATCTCCTCGGACATCCACGACCTCCTTCCCGCCCCCGAGCGAATACTATACCCCCTAGAGTATATCGGGCCTTCCGGGAGAACGCTACCTCGATCCCGTGGAGAGCGCGGCCCACGCGTCCACGATGCCGTATCCGTAGGCCCCAGGGCCCATCCGGGATCCGCCGCACGAGCCGGATTGATTCCAATCCGGCCTTGGGTATTCCGGGCAAGGGGCGAAGGCGGCGGCCTGGAGCACGGACCGCACCCGGGCGGGCGCAAGCCACGGGTTCCGGGAGCGCAGCAGGGCGGCCACCCCCGCCACGTGCGGCGCGGCCATGGAGGTGCCCTGGAGGAATCCGTAGGAGCCCTGGGCTGTGGGGAGGGTGGAGTAGATGGTGGTCCCGGGGGCCGCCAGGGTGACCCACCGGCCCGAGGAGGAGAAGGAGGCGATGGCGTCCGTGGGGGTGGTGGCGCCCACCGCGACGACGCCCGGGAGGTCCTCCGCGAAGGCCGCGGGGTAGACCTTGGGGTTGCCGGCGTCGTGGAGGTTGCCCGCGGCGAGCACCACGAGGACCCCGGAGGCCACCACGGCCCGCAGGGCGTCCAGTTCCGCCTCGGAGTACGCGACCCCACCCCATGAGCCGTTCAGCACCGCGGCCCCGTGCTCCGCCGCGCAGAGGACCCCGGATACCACGGTGAAGGTGGTGCCGCCCGTGGGGCCGAGGGCCCGGATGGGCAGGATCCGCGCGCGGGGGGCGATCCCCACGATCCCCCGGCCGTCCGGAGCCGCGGCCACGATCCCGGCCACGTGGGTTCCGTGCCCCCCGGAATCCCCAGGGTCGAAGTCCCCGTCCACGGGATCCGTGGGGCAGCCCTCCCGGGGGAGCACCAGCCGGCCGGCGAACTCCGGGTGCAGGAGGTCCACGCCCTCGTCCACCACGGCCACCAGCACCCCCTCCCCGTCCGCGAGCCGCCAGGCCTGGGGAGCCCGGATCCGCCAGAGGTTCCACTGCCAGGAAGCGCTCCGATCCCAATCCGTGCACCGGGAGACCTCTCCGTTCAGCCGCTGCACCTCGAAGGCGGGGTCGCACTCCCGCAGCTTGGGATCCGCGATGCCGGCCCAGTCCAGAACGCCGCTTCGGTACCCCTGCAGGCCCCGCACGGAAAGGCTTTCCGGGCGGGCCTCCACCCGGCGCACCCGGTAGTTGTAGTCCGCGTACACCACCTCCGGCAGCTGCCGGAGGCGCGCGATGTACGCCGCCTCCTCTCCGGCCGGTACCCGGACCAGGGCGAGGCGGTAAACCCCGACGGGGAGGGAGAAGCTCCCGGTCCGCACCACGGACGCACCCCGCACCGCGGCCAGACGGGCGATCGCGGATTCCGCGCGGTACCTGACGAGAATCTCCCCCGGGACGATCTCGGGCGGGGGGCCGGAGGGCCTGAGGACCGGCCCTGACCCGCACGCGGCCAGCAGGAGCACGGCTCCCACGACACCTAAGAATCGGCTCCTCACGGCACCCCGAACTCCTGAGGCTCGCTCACCGCCTCCCGCACCGCACGGGAGGCGGAAGCGGTCCCCACGGAGAGGAGGTGCCCGCGATCGCCTGCCGCCAGCGCGGTGCGGAGGGGCCGGAGGGCCTCGCCGACTGCCCGCACATCGGTTCCTGGAATGCTCAAAGGTCCCAGGTCCCGGAGGGCCCTGAGCAGAGGGGGCATCCGGCCCGCGGCCACGAGATCGGCGGGCCGGAGGGCGTCGCTCGCGAACACGAACACCCGGTACGACCCCGATCGGAGGTCCAGAGGAAGCGTGGCGGTATTCCCCTCCCCGTCCAGGATTCCCGTCCACACCTCCGAGTAGGAGGTATCGAGGACGACCACCGCGTGTACCGTGGCACCGGGGCTGGGCGTCCAGAAAAACGAGGGGCGGCTGTGGCTCTCGACCCGGAGGATCCGGGGCGGCCGGAGGTGACTCACCCGCAGGGGCTGTCCCGGAATCCGGAACACCTGGGTGGCGGCCACCTCCGGCAGGGTCCGGGCCCGGCCGTCCAGCACGAAACTGGTAACGACGAAGTACCGGGACTCCGCCTCCGGGATCTGAGGCACCGGGACGGACTGGGCGGGCAGGACGGTGCCGAGGCGAAGAGGGCCGTTTAGGACCTCCGCGAGCTCCAGGGGATCTCCTGCGGGGCCTGTGTACATCTGCACGAAGGTGTACACCACGCCGCCCGGCCCGTAGCTAGTCGCGAGGCTTACGGTGGTGTCGTCGTAGCGGATCGGGAGAATCCCCGCGGAGGGAACGAGCCGTACCCGGCCCAGGTCCGTGGGCCGGGAGCTCAGGGCGTCCACCGCGGGGAGGAAGGCGTAGGCGGTGTAGTAGGCGATCGACCCCTCGGCGCTCACCCCGTCGTAGTTGCCCGCGAAGAACGGAAAGGTGCGCCCGAGCATCTGCCCACCTAGGAATCCCTGGATCTCAAAGGTGCCGTCCGGCCCCGCGACCGTGGAGTAGCAGCGGGGGCAAGCGGCGGACTGGAACCGGTAGGCGCCCCACCAGACGAACCCCACGGTTCCCGGCTCTCCCGGGGTTTTGCCCGGCGGCACGGCCCCGGGTTGTCCAGAGCCTTCCGGATTCAATAGGATCCCGGTCACCGCGGGGAGCGGTCGGTTCCCGGTTCCGCGCGGGGAACCGCCCACCGGTCTGCGCAAGGGTAGATAAACCCGCAGGACAAGGCCCGTGTCCGCGAGACTGACGCCGTACACCGACCGTGCCGCCGCCACCTGCAGGGGAGGGAGCACGTGGAGGGTGAAGGGGCCGGTGGGGGTGCGGCCCACGGCAAAAAAGCCGTTTCCGTCCGTGGTCGCCGTCCGGACCTCGCCCCCGGACTCGTAGCGGACCAGGATTCCGGGAAGGGGTTCCCCGGAGAAGTTCCCGTCCGTGCCGGCTCCCGCAAAGACGTACCCGGAGAGGCCTCCCGCGAGCGTAGGGGCGGAAGCCCCACCCCGCCCGCACGCGGAGAGCCCCACCAGGATCGCCAGGATCCAGAGAACGCCGGGACGCATCGTCACAGGATCAGACCCTGGTTCAGAGGGTAGTCTAAGCCGTCCTCACGGTCCACCGGTCACGTCTCCGCAAGCCGCCCAGAGCACCGAGCCCCCAGATCCCGAACCCCGCAGGGCGAGCCGCTGCCTGACCCCCGCAGGCCGTGAAGGATGCTTGGCAGGCTTTCCGGCCTCCGGTACGCTTGGAGCGGAGACCTTCCATGCCCACCCTGGAAGAGCGCGTGGCGTATCTCGAGGGCAAGGTAGAGGAGCTCTCGGGCGGATACACCCAGCTCCGCCACGACATCCACGCCCTGGATCAGAAGGTGGACCGCTTCCGCGAAGAACTCAGCGCCCGCATCGACGCCCTGGATCAGAAGGTGGACCGCTTCCGCGAGGAACTCAGCGCCCGCATCGACGCCCTGGATCAGAAGGTGGATCGCTTCCGGGAGGAACTGGCCGGCGAGATTCGGTCCCTGGACCAGAAGTTCAGCCGGTGGTTCGCCTGGCTCACGGGAATCCTCGTCACCGCCCTCCTTGCCCAGCTGGGCCTTTTGGGCGCCGCCCTGTTCCGCCGCTAGGTGCGGTCTGACCCCCTGGGGGTCAGACCGCCTACCGCCAGGTGCCGGGCACACCGCTCAGGGATTCCTCCAGCCGCCTCCATCCTCCGGACTGCAGCACCTCCTCCAGCCGGCTTCCTCGCTCCACCCCGCCCACGATGCCGCCAAACACCGGGTCGCGCCAGAACGTGCCTTCGTCAAAGGACCGCTTGTACACTCGGAAGATCTCCGACGTCGCAGGGTCCCGCACGTAGGTCTGGTCGCTGAGGAGGTTGGTCCACGAGCGTGACATCCAGCTGTTGAACTCCTGGCTCTTCCGGGTCATCTCCAGGACCATCTCGGTCTGCATGCGGCTTATGGCCCGTGAGCGCTCCGCTTCCCGCACCGGCCACTCCGGATTCCACTGGATCCCCAGCAGAACCCCCCAACTCACGCCCAGGGCGTCCTCGAACGCCCTCTGCTCGCCCTGGACCACGACCGCCTGCAGGTACACCTCGCAGTTGAAGGAGTTCGCGGCAAAGCTCCGGCTGAGGTACCCCAGGCTCCGGGCTTCCACCCATGCCCGCCGCAATAGCCCGCCGGACCGCGCCCACATTACGAGGCGGCTGGAGAGGTCAAAGGTCTGCGAGCCCGGCAGCGCCAGCTTGGGCCGCGTCGCCTCCTGCAGGTTCTGGAGGTAGCGGGCCACCCGGCTCCGTTCCCTCCATGGCGCTGCCTGGACGAGGGTCCATCCCGCTCCGGTCTCGGCGCGCCAGAGCTGGAGCACCAGCTGCGGCAGCTGTCCCTGGGAGGTGAGACACGTGGGGCCGCTTCCGGCCGAAACGCTCCCGTTCCACGTCAGCCGGGTCTGGGCGTTGGAGCCGAACTGGGTCTGCACTCCCCCGGACCACACGTGCACCACGTCCCGCCGCACCAGCTTGCGGCCCTGCCGGAGGGAAAATGCCGGGAAGCGGAGATTCCCCTGAGGGGCCACCCCGGCCTGGAACGCGTAGCCCTCGGGGACGGGCACCTGAGCGGCCACAAGCCCCAGCACCGGATCGTAGATGGGCTGCGGGGTGTAGGGCACCCGCTGGGTAGAGGGCACAAACCCGAAGGACCGCAGTACCCCCAACACGGCGGCCCGCCGGGCGCGGTCCAGGTCCTGGGGCAGGTACACGCTCACCGCCAGTACCGCCCGCTCCCCCGCCAGGAGCAGGTGCGCAGCTTCGTAGGAGAGACCCTGGAGGTACGTCCGGGCCTGAGGGACTGAGAGGGTCAGGGTGTACCTGCCGAGGCTCTGGGCAAACTCCCACGGGTACCGCAGCCCCTGTGCCACCACCAGCAGCCCGCCCGGAACCCCCTTGAAGTAAACCCGGGCACCGCCGCGGGACAGGTATCGGGTTTCCTGCAGGAAGGGAGCCACGGCCTGACCTGGGGCTGAGCGCGGGGCTCCCCGGACGAGGACGAAGCTCTCGAAGTCGCTGAGGAGAACCCCGTACCGGCCCATCCGCACCTGCCAGCCCTCCGGCAGGGTGACGGAGAAACCGTGTAGCCGGTCTGTCGCCCGCTCCGCGGCCCCCACGGGAAATCCGAAGACGAGAACCAGCCCGCAGACCAACACACACCGCCCGGTGACCCAGCGCTTCATGGCACTGCCCTCCTTACCGGAGCCCCGGATGCCGCAGCGTTCGGCACCCCGGCGGCCCTGTTTCCGAGATCTGCCGGTTACCAGACTGCCTACCCGGCCCTTAAGCCTTCCTTAAAACCGGTTTTTACGTATGAGGCCGGATCTCGAGCACGGGAGATACGGTCGCTGGAGCGCGGTACCATTAGGAATGAGGCAGCGGCCTACCGAAGCCCCGGCCTCCGCAGGTCGCCGCCCACCGGAGGAGAGGGTCTACCCACCCTGGAAGAGCGCGTGGCGTATCTCGAGGGCGAGGTGGAGGAGTCTCGGGCGGATACACCCAGCTCCGCCACGACATCGACACCCTGGACCAGAAGCTCAGCCGGTGGTTCGCCTGGCTCACGGGAATCCTCGTCACTGCCCTCCTCGCCCAGCTGGGCCTCCTGGGCGCCGCCCTGTTCCGCCGTTAAGGGGGTCTGACCCCAGGCTGCACCGCTTGGGGTAAAATCGCGACGGGATGCCTTTTACGGTCAAGGACTTCCAGGATCTCCTGAGGCTGCTGCAGGAACGCCCGGAGTGGCGGGACCAGCTGCGCCGGGTGCTGCTCACCGACGAGATCCTCCAGCTCCCCAGAGCGATGCGGGAGCTCACGGAGGAGGTGCGCCGCCTCGCGGAGGCCCAGGCCCGAACCGAGCGGCGGCTGGAGGAACTGGCCGAAGCCCAGCTCAAGACCGAGCAGCGGCTGGGGCGGCTGGAGGAGCGCACGGACCGCCTGGAACAGGCCCTCACCCGCCTCGCGGAGGCCCAGGCCCGAACCGAGGAACGCGTCGGGAAACTGGAGGAAACCGTCGCCCGCCTCGCGGAAGCCCAGGCCCGAACCGAGCAGCAGCTGGAGGCCTTGAGCGCGGCCCAGGTGCAAACCGAGAGACAGGTGGCAGCGCTGACGGAGACCGTCCGCGCCCTGGTGCGGGACGTGGGC